>NZ_CAXBGE010000007.1:0-203593 GCF_963975345.1 uncultured Maricaulis sp.
CCTTCGCTCGGATTTAGGGTGGGCCTGCCCAGCCGAAGCTCGCGCAGCGAGCGAAAAACAATAGCTGGAGAACGGTCAGCGCCAGTCCGCCTTCGCTCGGATTTAGGGTGGGCCTGCCCAGCCGAAGCTCGCGCAGCGAGCAAAAAACAATAGCTGGAGAACGGTCAGCGCCAGTCCGCCTTCGCCAAGGCTACGGCGGGACAGCCTTCGCTCGGATTTAGGATGGGCCTGCCCAGCCGAAGCTCGCGCAGCGAGCGAGAAACAATAGCTGGAGAACGGTCAGCGCCAGTCCGCCTTCGCCAAGGCTACGGCGGGACAGCCTTCGCTCGGATTTAGGGTGGGCCTGCCCAGCCGAAGCTCGCGCAGCGAGCGAAGGCTGGTGGAGGGGGCTGGATTCGAACCAGCGTACGCTATGCGGGCAGATTTACAGTCTGCTGCCTTTAACCACTCGGCCACCCCTCCACAGGGTGTCCCGCTGGCGCCAATCCGGGGCCTTGGGAAGACCTGCAACAAAGGGGCTGCGCTCCCGGCTGGGCATGCTATGCCTGCGCCGAAATTTGCAACCGCCCTGAGACAGGAGCGCGGACTATAGTGACGAAGCCCCCTATGCGCAACACTCCCAACCGGGGCGATTACACACGTCGCTCCAGCCCTGCCCAGACAGCGAATTCCGGCTGGATATGGGGCCGCCACGCGGTCCTCGCAGCGCTGCAAAACAGCAAGCGCAAAGTGATCGAAATCCGCGTCACCCGCAATGCCGCGAAGGAACTTCCCGCCGGCATCGCGGCAGCGCGCATTTATGAGCCGCGCGAGATCGACCAAGCCCTGCCCGACGGCGCCGTGCACCAGGGCTTCGCCCTCAAGGCCAGCGCGCTGGAAAGCGAGCACATCAATGCCGTGGTCGACCCGACCCATGGCGCGCTTCTGGTGCTCGACCAGATCACCGACCCACACAATGTCGGCGCGATTTTCCGCTCCGCCGCCGCTTTCGGCATTCGCGCCATCATCATGCAGGACCGCAAGGCCCCGCCTTTGTTCGGCACAGTCTGCAAGAGCGCAGTCGGTGCCGCCGAACGCGTGCCGCACATCGCGGTCACCAATATCGCCGATACGCTGAAGAGCTTCCGCAAGGCCGGCCGCCATGTGCTCGGCTTGGCCGGCGAAGGCGATATCTCGCTGGCCGACGCCATTGCCGGTTATGACGGCAAGGGCCATGGGCCCGGCCTGGTGCTGGTGATGGGATCGGAAGACAAGGGGCTGCGCCCGCGCGTCGCCTCGGAATGCGACCAGCTGGTGCGGATCCCGATGATGGATGCAATCGAGAGCCTGAATGTCTCGAACGCGGCCGCCATCGCACTCTATGAAGCGTCAAAATGGCGCCCGGCCCGTGGCAAGGCGTCAGCCAGCGACCCCGAAGACTGAAACCCGCGAGCTTGCCCGGCCAAACCACCCATGATCGGGCGGCCAAGAGCTGAACGGTTTCCGGCAGCGCTGGCGTGCAATTGAACTCACACAAGCGCCGCCGGATTCGTGTTCGCGGATGATGGACCGGCAGAGCCGACTATTTGGTGTTACCGACGCGCAGGACCGGACGGCCATTGCGGCGCCAATCGACATTGCCCTCGATCTCATCGATGGAGACGTCGCCGCTCCCGGATTCGCGCACGGTGACATTGACGGCCGTGCCGCCAAAACTGACCCCACCAGATCCGTTTATCGCCACATCGAAGGGTTCCGCCCGCCCGCCACGGACATTAACGTCACCGGAGCCTCCGACACGGACATTGAAAGCGCCGTTCATGCTGTCGGCCGAGACATCGCCCGAGCCGTTAATGCTGATATCAAGGCCGGCAATCCGGCCAAAATCGACATCGCCGGACCCGTTGATCCCGATATCGGTGTCGCCAGTCACATCGGTCATGCGAACATCGCCCGACCCGTTGATGCCGAGATCGACCGAGCCGGCGATAGCGCCGAGGATGACGTCGCCGGAGCCATTAATGCCGAGGTCGAGATTTCCGCCGACACCACCTGTCGTCACATCGCCGGAACCATTGATGCTGATATCGACGTCATGGGCGATATCACCGGTCTGGAAATCGCCACAGCTGTCGATTTCCAGATCGAGCGAGCCGAGATCGCCGGATGTGCCCTGGAACGCACTGTCGCGCAGGCGCAGCGCCAGCGAGGCGGGCGCGGTGATGGTCAGCAACGGATAATCGGCGATGTCATGCCGGGCTCTCCAGTGCCGTCCGATCCGTATTTGGCCGTCGCGATTATTGCAACTGAGATTACGGATCGACTGGCCGCCATCAATCATGAGGCTGGAACCGGTCTGTCGCAGCTGCGGGTCATCGGCGATGCCGCCGGTGTTGGAGATAGCGACGCTGACCTGCGAGGAGGTCCCGGTGCGGATCTCGACCCGACCAATGAAATGTTCAATCGAGACGGTGTCGGCGCCATAGCTCTGGCCTGCACCCTGGGCGGGATCCTGGGCTGTCGCCGCATTGGCGATAACGGCCAAGCTGGCGAGGGCGAAAGCCGTACCAGTGATCAGTGCAAATTTACGCGTCATGAAAATCCCCTTGGATTGGTCCGATATAAACTGGATGCCGCAAAGGCCCCGATTGGATGCAAGCCTGCCGGATTCATTCCTGCCGCTCGCTGACGAGCGTGTGACAATGGTTTAATACTGCGCCGCATAAAACGCGTTGAGAGGGAATAGCGATGCCCCGATCCCCTGGCGACCCCTCGCATAGCGGCCACAGGGGCGGATAAAAGGGGACAGGTATAATTAACGCGTCCGCTCCACGGCGCCTTTGCGGGCAAAGCGGTGAGACTGCGCGTTAATTATACCTGTCCCCTTTTATCCCTCCGCCGTATGCGCCTGAAGCCGTTCCAGAAATTGCGGCATCAGAGCCGCGCGCACGGCTTCATGACGCCAGAACGGGTTCATGAAGACGCAGCGCAGCAGGACCAGCGTTTCGCAATCGCGCACCCCGCCATAGCGGTCCAGATGCGCGTCAATCAACCGGCCATAACCTTGCGTGCTCAAAACCGTCTTGGAGACTGAAAAGGCCGGGTCGGCCTTGAAGCCGGCATGGGCTCGCGCAGTGCGCGCATTGGAGGCGCTCAGGGCTTCACCCTTATGCGCCAGCGAGAAGCAGACGATATTGGTGTCGGCCGGTTGCAGCAGGCGCGCCATCGGGGCAGAGGCCTGGAGCGTCTGCGAAAAGGCCCGCGCGCTCTCGATCGTCGCCGCCAGCATAGCGCCGAAGCGGTCGGGCGTGAAACTCATGGTCTTCCCCGTCAACCAGACCGCCGACGGGCCGGCACCGCTGCGCGATCCTTCCAGCGTCACCATCCAGCGATCATTCGACAGGGCGAGATCGATATAGGGCGCAGGAAATCCGGACGTCGCATAGCGCGCTTCGTCGGCAACGAGAAAGGCGCCGCAGGCATAGGGCACATAGCCGAGCTTGTGCGGGTCGAGCGTGACGGAATCGGCACGCCCGATCGCGCCGAGCGCGTCGCGTTGGGCCGGCTGCAGCACCGCCTCAGCGGGCCCGCCCAGCATCGAGCAGAAAAAACCACCCCAAGCCGCATCGACATGATGCCAAATATCGAGGCCCCTGGTGCGAAGCGCGTCGAGCTGATCGCACACGGCATCGACCGGATCGATCTCGCCCGCCTCGGTCGTCCCGGCGACGGAAACGACTGCCAGCACCGGCCGGCCCTCGCCATGTGCCCTGGCGATCACAGCGGCGAGGGAAGTGGGGTCCAGCCGCCCCTCCCCGTCCAGCGCCACCGACCAGAAGGCCTCCTCGCCGAGACCGAAGACATTGGCCGCCTTGAGCCATGAGAAATGCTTGTTTCCCGGCACGATCAGAACCGGCCCGCGCCAGGCCCGCCCGGAGGCAGCACGAACACGCTCGGCATGCTCATGCGGATTGGTCAGAACACCGCTGGCGCCGCGTAATTCGCCGTCGGTCATCGCGTGCTCAGCGACCCGCTCATGATAGGCGTCCCAACCCATATGCGCCGCGGCAACCGGATCGAAGCGCTCGCCGGTCTTTTCCGAAACCGCCAGCCCCAGCGCCAGGAAATGGTCGAGCCGGTAGCGGGCGCGCCAGACGCCCTCGAAATTGGCAATCGTACCGCCGCTGGTGAAATGCCCCTGGGCGTGGAGCGGATCGAAGCCGACCATTTCGGCCAGCATGGCAATGGCCTCGTCTTCGATCTTGCCGCTGACCCGGGCGACTTCGCGCGAGGTGTTGTTGGGATTGTGAAGCAGGGTCGCAAAATGCCCAAGCAGGGCCGGAAGCGATGTCTCCGACACCATATGGCCGATATAGCGCGGCGTGTATTTGGGCACTTCCGAGCACAGCATTTCCCGCAATTCGCGCGTCGCTTGGGCAAAGCGTTCGCGTTCCGCCAGAAAGGGCGCGGACAGTCGCATCTCTGCGGAGATTGGCGAGGGATCGTCCTGAAACAATGATCGGCGCCAATCAAACCAGTGATCCAGAATCGCTTGGAATTCAGCCCGTACCCAGGCCGCATTCTCCGATTTCGGCCCGAGGAAATAGGCTTCGTCCAGCCAGGGCTCCCCGCCACTCATGACGCGCTCAGACGCCGCACTGCAGCGTCGTTATCAAGCGGACTTCCAACAGCAGACATTCGGCTCAGTCAGCCTCCAGCGCAGCAGGGCTGCCCATGCAGGTCCTGCAACCTCGTGAACATCATTGGGCTTGATAAATGTCAATGCGCATATCCGCGCAGGGCGAAGGGTCCTGGTCAGCTCGGCCAGAGCTGATAGACCGCCGTGGCGATCAGCGTGCCGATGGCATAACCGAACACCCCGACCAGCACGCCCGGCGTCACCAGATCCTTCCAGCCCTTCGCCGCCGCCAGTGCCGGCGCCGTCGTCGCACCGAGAATCGCGGCATTGGATGCGGTGATCAGTTCGGGCAGCGAGAATTTCAGGATCGAGCCGAGCCCGAAAGTGATGACCGCGTGCACCGTCAACAGGATGCCGATCAGTGCGATCAGCACCGGTGCCGATTGCACCAGTCCCATCACATTGGCGCCGGCGGCAATCGCCGCGAAGAAGACAAAGCTCAGCCCGATCCCGATCTCATAACCGCCATGCAAGCTGGCCATGGTTTTCGGGAAAGCCGTGGCCGGGATCAGGGCCAGAACTGTGATGATGGCGTAGCGCCATATTCCGGCATCCTCACCAAACTGGGCGACAACCAATCCGGTCAGCATATCGCCCAGCACCAGAACGATCAGCGCAAAGCTCGCCGCATAGACCAGCGTGGCCGCCGTCGCCTTACCCTCGCCCGCATCCTCTTCGACGACGTCATCAACCCGGCTGTGATCGCGCGGAACGAAACGCTTGGCGACCCAGTGCAGGCCGGGCAAGACCGCCAACATCGCCAGGAAGACGCCAGAGAAGAGATTGTCGACCGCCGTCGCGGCGGAAACGAAGCTTGGATCCTCGACGCGCAGTCCTGTCAGATCTACCAGCGCAGCATAATTGACCGAGCCGCCAATATAAGTGGCGGTGAATGTCCCGGCGGCGGCGGCCTGGTTGGGACCGATATCGATCAGAGAAAACGCGACCACCGCGCCAACCACTGTCCCCAGCGTTGCGAGCAGGAAAGCCAGCGTCATCCGGCCGGTCTCGAAGAATATCTTCTTCAGATCGGCCTTCATCAGGAAAAGCGGGATCAGGAGCGGCATGAAATAATCGAAGACAAAATCATAGCCGGGCGAGTCGTGGGGAATAAGACCGAGATTGGACGCGATGATCGCAAACAGGATTGCCCAGACGGCGCCGGTCAACAGCGCCCCGATCCGGGTTTTCTCCATCAGGAAGCCCGCCGCCGCGATCACGAACAGGGCCGCGAGCGCTGCCAGCGCATTATCTGCCGGTATCAGTGACATGTCTTTTCCCCAATATTATCGATCCGCGCGGCGTCAGGCCGGCCCGGCACACTTATTCGCCGTATAGCTCCAGCGCCCAGGCCGCATCCTTGGCCGTCGCGCGCTTGAAAGCCTCGCGCGCTGTCAGCCGGTCGACATAGGACACGAATGGTTCTCGCCGCTCCAGCATTTTGAAATTCATCAGAAAATTGAGCGTTGAGCCGATCATCAGATCGGCAGCGCTAAAGCGGTCATTGACCAGATATTGCTTGCCGGCGAGCCCCTGGGTCAGTGTCTCAAGCACCCGGTCAACACTGCCCCAGCCAACCGTGGCCGCGGGTGTTTCGCGGTTGAAGGCCTTATCGATAAAGGCCGGCTCGATGCAGGCGGCGCAGAAGAACAGCCAACGCAGATAGTCGGCGCGGGCGATATCGTTGATCGCTGGCGCCAGAGCGGCTCCAGGGCAGGCATCGGCCAGCCAAGCGCAAATCGCCGTGCTTTCCGTCACCAGATGCCCGTCGACGTCGAGCGCCGGAACCTTGCGCATCGGATTGACACCGGCATAGGCCTCGCCCTCGATCTCGTCGCGAATATTGACGAGCTTGACCTCGAAGGAATTGCCGATTTCCTCCAGCATCCAAAGCGCGTGAAAGCCACGCGTACGCGGGCAGTGATAGAGCGTGATATTGCTCATGCTCGGCTTCCTTTAATCGTCAACGAAGGCATCGGCCTCGATCTCAACCAGAAAACCCGGGCTGATCAGGCGGGATATCTCGATCATGCTGGTGGCGGGCGGATGATCGCTGAACACCTCGCCATGAGCACGTCCGAACGCCTCCCAATGATCGATATCGGTGACGAACATCCGCGTCCGCACGATATCGCTCAGGGTCGCGCCGACATCGACCAGCGCCGCCGCGATAATCTCGAAACAGCGCCGCGCCTGGGCTTGCGGATCGCCGGGTGCAAAGACGCCGCCCTTCTCATCCATCGCCACCGTGCCGGTGACCCAGACATGCGCCCCGCGGCGCAAGGCCCGGCAATAACCGACCTTGGCCTCCCAGGGCGCCCCGGAAAATGCGCGTCGAACCGGGGCGCTCACGCCTAGCCCTCCGTGGGCGCCAGAATATCGAGCGAGACGGCGGTCATGGCTTCAATCGCTTGGGTGATGGTTTCCTCCGGATCGTCCGGCGCAAACAGTGGCGAATGATTGGAGGGAGCAGCGACACCGCGAGCTGCGTAATCATCGAGCCGGGCCTGCGTCGTACCGCCGACCCAGAACATGAAGGTCGGGATGTGGGCATCGGTGCGCTCATATTGCGAAAAGTCTTCGCCGCCCATCACCGGCGTCGTCTCGATCACCGCATCATCGCCGAACCGGGCCCGCATCGCGGCGACGGCGCGATTGGCCAGAGCCGGATCATTGTACAGCGCCGGCGTATAGGGATCCTCGACCTCGACATCGGGATATTCTTCCGGCGTCAGGCCGTAGGAGGCCGCCTGGGCGTGGGCAATACGTTCGATCCCGGTCAGCAAATGCTCGCGCACCTCGTCGGTATAGGAGCGCACGGTGAGCTGCATGTGCGCCTCATTACCGATGATATTGTGCTTGGTGCCGGCATTGATCGCACCGACCGTAATCACACCCGGATCGAGCGGCGACAATTCGCGTGAGATCAGGCCCTGCAGCGCAATCACGATCTGCGCCGACAAATAGACCGGATCCTTGGTCGCGTGCGGATAGGCACCATGGCCGCCGCGGCCATGAACGATGATGTCGACACTGTCGACATTGGCCATCGCATAGCCGGGAACATAGGTAATCTCGCCGGCAGGAATGCCGGAGAAGGTGTGAAACGCGACATTATAGTCCGGCTGCGGGAAGCGCTCGAACAGCCCGTCTTCGATCATCATGCCGGCACCGAGACCAACCTCCTCGGCCGGCTGGCCGATCAAAACCAGCGTGCCGGACCATTGATCACGACGTTCCATCATCTGCCGAGCCGTGCCGACGATCGCCGTCATATGGGTATCATGCGCACAGGCATGCATGACCGGGCTCTCAAGCCCGCGTCGGTCGACACCGGTGACGGTCGAGGCATAGGTAACGCCGGTATTTTCTTCCACCGGCAGCCCGTCCATATCGGTGCGCAGCATCAGAGTCGGGCCTTCGCCATTGGTCAGCACGGCAACAATGCCGGTGCCGCCGACACCCTCGGTGACCTCAAAGCCGATCGCCCGCAATTCGCTGGCCAGTCGCGCCGCCGTCTGGATCTCCATCAGGGAGAGTTCCGGATTGGCGTGGAAATGCTCGTACAGCGCCTGCAGATTGGTTTCATAATCGGCGACGATCGACTGGCGCATCGCATCATCGCCGGGCACCGGAGCCGGTGTCGCCGAAGCCGCCAAAGCCGCTGCAGCAGAGGCACCGGCCTCAGGCGCGGCCGGTGTCTGCGCCTGGTCGGCAGCAGGCGAACAGGCCATCAGAGCCAAAGCGGCGACGGCGGTCAAAAACTGGCTTTTCATATCGGATTTCCCCATCCACTCATTCGCGACCATTCGAACCGCGACTCGCAGTCAGGTCAATCACCCAAGTCGATCCGGTGCGATATTTACCCAATCCATCACAGCCGCCAGCACGCCTGCGCCGGTCAATTCGCGCCGCGAAGAGCGGACGTCTATGGCGTTTTCGGCGCCGGTGTTCCGAGCAGGCTGCGGTAGCGCGCGGCGACATCGCCGAGATTGATCTCGTTGAGAAAAGTCGAATAGGCCAGATAAGACAAGAGATAACGCAGATCCGTTGCCCAGGGCGGCATGAAGGTCGGCTCGGCGATCAGGCCCTGTTCGCGCAGCATTTTCATCGCTTCCAGATCGGCCAGATCGATCTTGCCGACGAAGAGCAGGCGGATGAAGGCTGGATCGCCCGCCCTCACCGCCGTGCGAAGATAATTATGCACTTCCAGCAGCCCGCCGAGATAGATCGAATCCTTGGTGCAGGGTGCACCGCCGCCAACCAGACCGCCGCGCACGACCCGGCGCGCATTCTCGAACGCCTCAATCGGGGCGTCCTGGCCGCCGCGCTCGCGGAAGAACTCAAATAGTTGAATGAAATCGGCGCCCTCGGTCGCCATATCAATCGCAATGGTCCGGTCCGCCAAGCGCCGGAAGCGGCGCGGATCAAGGGCACCGGAAATGAACTCCGCGAACACGGCGAGACCTTCCTGGGTCCGCGCATTGCCCGGATGTGCCTCGCCGAGGATTGGAAACCGGCTCTGGGCGGCGCCATTCATATTGGTCGCGATATGGATCAGCGCTTCATGTTGCAGCAATTGCGTCACGTCGAGATCGGAGAAGGCCGCATCAGCCCGTAGCTTGATATAGTCGCGCCCGGCCGCCGCCTTGGCCGAGACATTCAGCGTCACTTCGACCTGAGGTGCCGCTTGGCCGAAAAAGCGCGGCAATTCCGCATCGAGCCGAGCTTTGAGGTCGGTGGCGCTGAGACGTTCCGGCGGTTCGAGCCGGATACTGCCCTCCTCGAAATCCGCCAGCAGTGTGTCGAGCCGGCGGGCGAGATCGAGTGCATTGCGCTTGCCATCGGCGATTGGCGTTCGGGGATCGCCATACAGGGCGCGCGAATGGGTGTGGAAGGTCTTCGTGCCAGTATTGGCCAGCAGGGCAGCGGTCTCAGCCGTCGTATCAGCCAGCCGCCGCAGCCAGTCATGCACCGGGCTGTCGCCATCAATCAGGGCGCGCGCCGCTGCGACACGCTCCAGTGAGGGCGCCGGATCGATGCGCGGATAGACCGGCTTGGGAAGTTCGCGCCCGCCGGCGGCAAAGAATGCATCGGCATGAGAGCGATCCCAAGCGATGGTCTTGAGCACCGGTAAGCGGTCTTCGGCTTCCAGCAACAGCCAGGCCGCGCGCGAAAGGCGCTCGACTTCGGCCTCGGGCAGCCCGTTCGACATCAGTTCACGCGCCGGGCCTGCGCCGGGATGTGGCAGGCCTCGATCACCGGTGGCGGCGTTTCGAAAAAGAACTCGGCGGTGCGATTTCGCCGCGCCGTCTTGAGGTTGAAGAAAGCCTCACTGTCGGTACGCATGATTTCATAGACCGGGCGCTGATCCTCCGGCAGATCCGCCGCGATATGCATCGACAGGATCTCATCGCGCATCGCCGGATCGGCGATGACACCGGAATTGACCATCGGGTCGCCGCGATTGAGCGCCTGGACATGATCCATGCCGTCAATCACCCGCCCGAACAGGCTCATGATGCGGTCGAGATGACGCGGCCCCTGCCCGATCACGATGTAGAATTCGACATCGCCGGTATCGGGACCATTATCGCGCGCCATCCCCATCGTGCCGGGACAATGGATCAACCAAGTCTGCGAGCCGTCATCATTCTCGGCCGCCGGAAACCCGTTCACATGCCCGACCACGGGCGCGTAGAGATCATCATCAATCATCGGCGTGAAGACGATGCCCGCGCTGGGCCGTACAAACTCACCCTGCAGCGGCGGGTATTGTGGCAGCTCCACAGAATCCGCCTCTTCGCCGCGCCCGCCTTGGGCGACAAAACCATCGATCACACGATAAAAGGTACGCCCGTCAAAAAACCCGTCGCGCACCGCCTGGCGCATCCGCGCCGCATGATGGGGGGCAAACTCGTCGGAGAGTTCAACCGTGACGGTGCCGTGACGGGTCTCGATCAGCAGCAGGTCTTCGGGGTCAGCGACGCGCCAGGTCGGAATGCCAGTGAAGTCGGGAATCGCGACCTCGGCCATCGCCTGTTCGGCCTCGTCGGGGATCGCCATGTCGTTTCCGGCGTCCGGCGAGCAGGCTGCAAGCGCCATCAGGCTGAGTCCAAATATCAAACTGCGCATCAATCACTCCCCACCCAAGCCAGTCGCACCTATTCGAGACGGTCACGAAGCGGGCGTCAATCGCCTTGCCGGATGGCCAAGGACGTACCGCCTATTCCGAGCCACCGAAGCGATCTGTCCAGGCCGCGATATCATCTTCTTCGATCTTCTTGAACAGGACGTCCGGCGGCTCGACCGACAGGCCGACCGGCAGCGCCGTCAGCATCGATTTGGCATCGCCCTGCGGCCAGGCGCGATGCGCGTCGGGGATGGAGAGCGCATCGAGGATGACCTTGGCAGAGACCGGAATAATCGGCTGCGCCGCGCTGGCCATGATGCCCATGTAGTTGAGCGCCGTACGCACACCGATTGCAGCGCCCTCAGGGTCGGTCTTGAACTTCGTCCAGGGCTCGGCGCGGGTGAGGTATTCATTGCCGAGCGCCCACAGGCCGCGCACTTCAGCGGCTGCCTTGCGGAACTCCATCGCTTCGAAATTGGCGGCAGCCGCTTCAAGTCGGACGGTCATCTCAGCCGCCAGCCAATCCTCATTCTCGCCCCATGTGCCGCCCGCTGGCACAACGGCCTCGAAGCGGGACTTGTTGAAGCGCAGGACGCGGTTGACGTAATTGCCCAGCACATCGGCCAGGTCCTTATTGATCACCGACTGGAAATGTTCCCAGGTGAAGGCGGCATCCGAGCCCTCCGGCGCATTGGCGGTGAGATACCAGCGCCAATAATCGCCCGGCATGATCTCGAGCGCCTGGTCCATGAAGACGCCGCGCTTCTCCGAGGTCGAGAATTTGCCGCCATACCAGGTCAGCCAGTTAAAAGCTTTCAGCTTGTCGACCGTCTTCCACGGCTCTTCCGAACCGAGAATGGTCGCCGGGAAGCTCACCGTGTGGAAGGCGACATTATCCTTGCCCATGAATTGGACATAGGTGACATCGCCGGCGCCCTTGTCGGTCCGCCACCAGCTCTCCCAATCGGCACTATTGAGCGCGGCCCATTCGGCCGTTGCCCCGAGATAACCGATCGGCGCGTCGAACCAGACATAGAAGACCTTGTTCTCAAAGCCCGGACGCGGCGCGCCCTGGCGAGCCACCGGCACGCCCCATTTCAGATCGCGCGTGATCGCCCGGTCGCGCAGGCCTTCATCGAGCCATTTATAGGCGATGGATTTGGCCAGCGATGGCCAGCCGGTCGAGGCATCGACCCAGGCGCGGATGCGGCCTTCCATCTTGGTCTGCATCAGATGCAGATGCTTGGTGCCGCGCACTTCGAGATTCTTCGAGCCGGAGACTTTCGAATAGGGCTCGATCAGATCGGTCGGCTCCAGCAAGCGGCCACAGCTGTCGCACTGATCCCCGCGGGCGCGTTCAAAGCCGCAATGCGGGCACGTGCCCTCGACATAACGGTCCGGCAGGAAGCGGTCATCATCGATCGAGAAAATCTGGTGTTCGAGCACTTCCTCAATCAGGCCGCGATCTTCGAGAACATCGGCGAAATGCTGGGTCAGCCGCGCGGTTTCCGGATTCGAGGTGCGGCCAAAATAATCATAGCTCAGCGAGAACCCCTCGCCGGCCTGTCTTTGAATTTCGTGTTGTTCATCGCAATAAGCGCGCACATCCATGCCCGCCTCGTTCGCAGCCAATTCGGCCGGCGTACCGTGCTCGTCGGTGGCGCAGATATACAGAACCTCATGGCCAGCCAGCCGCTGGAAGCGCGCATAGACATCGGCCGGCAGCATCGAGCCCGCCAGATTGCCGAGATGTTTGACCCCATTGATATAGGGCAAGGCGCTGGTGATCAGGATACGGGCCATAGTTGGTGCTTCTTCTTTGCGGCGGAAGTCGTGTATGTTTATTCGCCTGAAGCGCGAGTATCAAAACCCGCGCGCAGGATGGCAGACATAGCTGTCCTTTCATGGGGAGGAAATACCCAATGCCGCGCATTTTCGGTCTCAATATCATCGCCGTGCTGGTTTCAGCCATCGCGCTCTATTTCGTCGGTTTCCTGTTTTACGGCCTGTTCTTCGCGGATCTCTGGATCGGGCTTCAAGGCTTCACCGAGGCACAAATCCTCGAAGCCGATGAACACATGGCCCTCGGCATGGTGCACGGCTTTCTGATCTCGCTGGTCACGGCCACTTTCATCGGCTTGGCGCTGAAGCGGTTTGGGGCTGACGGCATGATGCCTGCGATCCAGGGCGCGGTCCTGCTCTGGGCCGGTTTCGCCCTAACGACGCTGGCCTATGGTTTCGTCTATGCGATGCAGCCCTTCATGCTGTTCGTGCTCGACGGCTCCCACCTCCTGGTCGGCTTTATTGTCGTCGCTGCAGTGCAAACGGCGCTGGACGGCGTTGGCGTCAAGTCCGAATACGCCTGATACCAAACGCGCGGGGCCCGACGGGTTTCGCGCGTTCGCCACGACGCAGACAAAAACCGGCTTCGGGCTGGGCTTCGACAGTCAGGAATCACGTCATGACCGACACCCAGGCCCCAGGCAAAACCGGGCCAAGCCAAGTCAAGCGAACGCAAGCTCCAGCGGACCCCAAGTCGGGTTTCCTGCTGCGGCGGCTGGCACCGTTGGCCGGCCTGCTCGTCTTTGCGGCGGCGCTGTGGACGATCCACAATGAAACCGGCCATCTGCATGTTCGCGATATCGCGGCCAGTTTTCGAACCATCGCCTATAGCGATATCGGTTTCGCGGCCGCACTGACCTTCGGCAGCTATCTGATGCTGTCGCTGGCTGACTGGTTTGCGCTGCATTATTCCAGCGCCCGCCTGCCCTGGCACAAGGCCGGCCACGCGGCGACGCTCTCCTATGCCGTCTCGAATGTCGTCGGCTTCGGCCCTTTGACCTCGACCGCCGTGCGTATCCGCCTCTATTCCGTCTGGGGCATCGATACCGGCACGGTCGCGATCATCACCGTGATCACAGCCGCCAGCCTCTATCTCAGCGGCGGCGCGGTGGCCGGGGTGGGCCTGATCCTGCGACCAGCCGAGATCGCCGGCTTCTTCGGCGGCCATCCCGCGCTCTACCAGGTCCTGGGCATTGTTCTGGTCGCACTGCTCGCCGCCGCGATTGTGCTGGCCTTGCGGCTCAAAGCGCCGATCAATTGGCGCGGCCTGACCATCACCGCGCCGCCGCGCTGGGTGCCCGGCTTGCAAGTCCTCGCCTCGATCACCGACTGGTTGCTCTCGGCGGCTGTGATCTGGATCCTGCTGCCCGAAATGGTGCGGCCCGATCTGATCGCCTTCCTGCCGCTCTTTATCCTGGCCGGCCTGTTTGGCGCCCTCAGCGGCCTGCCCGGCGGCATTGGAGCCTTCGACGCCACCCTGATCCTGGTCGCACCGCCCGGAAGCGAGGCCGCCTACGTCGCCGCGCTCGTCGTTTACCGCGTGGTCTATTTCGCCGGCCCCTTGCTGGCTGTCGGGATCGCCACCGCTTGGTCGGTGCGGCGCAAAATCCCCGCGACGGCCATCGGCGCCCAGACCGCCTTCGCCTCGGTCGCGAAAATGGTCGCGCCGCCGGTCTTCGCCCTGCTGACCTTCCTGTCCGGCGCGATGATGTTGTTATCGGCGGCAACGCCCGATCTCGGCTCGCGCCTGCGCGCCCTCAATGACTGGCTGCCGCTGGGCGTGATCGAGGCCTCGCATTTTGCCGCCAGCTTGGCTGGACTGATCCTGCTCTTCCTCGCCAGCGGGCTCTACCGGCGCCTGCACCGGGCCTGGACCGCGACGCTCGCTCTGAGCCTTGCTGCCGCAGTGCTGGCCATACTGCGCGGCCTGCACTGGAGCGATGCGACCTGGCTCCTGACCCTGTTCACCCTGCTCGCCCTGTCCGGCCCCGCCTTCTACCGCCGCGCCGAGGCCGGCAGACTCCGGCTCGGGCGCGAATGGACCGCCGCCATTCTCGCCACGCTTCTGCTGGTTGTCTGGGTCGGCTATGTCTCCTACCGGCACATCCCCTATCACGACGAATTATGGTGGAGCTTTCTGATCCGCGGCGATGAATCGCGCACTTTGCGGGCGATCAGCGGCGCCATCATCCTGTTCTTCCTGATCGCGATCTGGCGCTGGCTTGGCAGCAGGCAGGCAACAACAGACCCGCGCGCGTTGGACGCGGCATCAACGGCAAGTTTGAGGCAGGTTCTCGCCAGTGCAACGGTCAGTCATCCCGACTCCAATCTGGCCCTGCTCGGCGACAAGCGCTTCATCTTTTCGCCCAGCGGAAAGAGCTTCATCCAGTATGGCATTCGCGGCAATAACTGGATCTCGATGGGCGAACCCACTGGAGAGACGAACGAAATCAAGGCTTTGCTCTGGGCCTTCCGCGAAGCCGCCGATCTCGCTGGCGCCCGTCCGATCTTCTACGCCGTGCGCGAATCTGCCCTCGGTGATCTGATCGATCTCGGTCTAGTGGCCCAGAAAATTGGTGAAACCGCTTTGATTTCATTGGTAAATTTCGGAATTGAGGGCCCCAAACGCGCCGAATTGCGCCAAGCCCGCAACCGCGCCATCCGCGACGGCGCCAGCTTCGAGATCCTCACCCCCGACGAGGCCGCGCCCCTGATGCCGGCTCTAAAAGACATTTCAGATGAATGGCTTACCGGTCATGGCGGCGCCGAGAAAGGCTTCTCCCTCGGCCGTTTCGACGAAGCTTACCTGGCCAATTTCCCGATTGCTTTGGTGCGAATGGCCGGCGAACCGATCGCCTTCGCCAATCTCTGGACAACCCCCGATCGCCGCGAATTTTCCGTCGATCTGATGCGTCATGCCGAGGGCTCACCGCATGGGGTGATGGACTATCTCTTCACCGAACTGGGCTTGTGGGGCAAGGAAAATGGCTATGCCGTCATGGACATGGGCATGGCACCGCTGAGCGGCCTGGAGGCCCACCGGCTGGCCCCCCTGCTGACGCGGCTCGGCACCTTCGTCTATGAACGCGCCGGCAGCCTTTACGGCTTTGACGGCCTTCGCAAATACAAGAATAAATTCCTGCCCGACTGGGAACCACTCTATCTCGCAGCACCAGGCCGGATGATGCTACCCGCCGCGCTCGGCGATGTTGCCCTGCTCACGAGTGGCGGCCTGCTCGGCCTGTTCGGACGCGGCCGCGCCCGCGCCGACTAGGCCTTCAAGCCTGTCATCGTCCGGATCGTCGCAGCGATCCGCGCCGCATGCTCAGGATCGAGCACGGACGTATGGCTCTGGTCCGGCCAAGCCTGCAGCTCGTTGAACTGTCCCCTGGCCGCCGCAGCCCGCACCAGGCCAGCATTTTCACCGCCATCAGCGCGACTGGCAAACACCGCCACCGGCAAATCCGCCGCCGCTTGACGATCAAACAACGGGTCATTGGCATTGAACCCCGTCATCTCGCGGCGTGAATGCGACCAGTGGGTGCGGGCATCAAACACATGCCGCTTCTCGCGCGCCCGCTCTGTCGGCAGGCCGAGATCATCGCGCAGCGCTCCGGCCACCAGTCCGACCAGTCCCAGCCCCGCCGCCAATTCGCCAGCCCGCAAAGCCAGGGTAAAGGCGTGCAAATGCCGGGCAGCCACCGTTTGGCGATAGGCATGCGGATGCAGCGCATCGACGAAAACCAGGCCGGCCAGCTCGTCGGGATGAAGGTTGGCGAAGGCGTGCAGGCGCAATCCCGCCATGGAATGACCGACCAGCAACCAGGGCGGCGGCAGCTCAAGCGCCACTAAAAGCCCTCGCATATCAGCGACATGCCAGGCCGGCGACAACACCGCATCGCGTGGTGCCGGATCGCTGAACCCCATGCCGGCACGGCCATAAAGCAGAACCTGGTGGTCGGCCTTCAGCGCCTCCTTCAGCCACCAGCCATCGGCATACATGCCAAAGGCGCCATGATCGAAGACCACCACCGGCGCCCCGAGCGGCCCTTCCAGGCAGGCATGCAGTCGCCGATCAGCATCGATAGCGACGAGCGGGAAAGGCGCATTGATCATCGCTCATGCTAATCCCGCCACCTTGCCTGCGGCAATCAAATTTGTGATCGCGACCCGACCCACACACAGACCATTGCAGCGAAGCCTTGTGAGATGTCCCGGCTGCGGCTATCAGGTCGCCAGACGATCGAAATCGGGCCGGCTTAGCTCAGCTGGTAGAGCACCTGATTTGTAATCAGGGGGTCGGGGGTTCGAGTCCCTCAGCCGGCACCATTTCGAACGCCCAGACTATCGTCGAGCATCGACGCATCTTGGATTATTCCTGGCGAGCCTCTCGGGGGCTGCGACGCTCCCTGGCGCTGGCGAATGCTAGCACTGCAGGTGTCGACTGGCCGGACCGGTCGCCCCCATGTCTCCCCCATACCGCCGCTGCATTAGGCCATCGAATGCAGCCCGACATGTAACCTTTCCGAACCTGGGCGCGAAACTGTTGGAACTGGGCTGGAATGGCCATCCCGTGGCACCGCTATGTCTGGTGCTTCCCGCGACTTTGGAGACACCGATGAAACTGACGCTGCCCGCCATGATCCTGTTCGCCACCGTGTGTTTTGCCTCCCTCGGGGCCGTGGCCTCTGCCAACGGCCTGATTTTCAGCACACAGAACGAGATGACCAATGAAAGGTCGACGCCGTTTACCGCCGAAGCCTTCGCGGCAGCGCAGGCCGCAGGACAACCCATTCTGGTCGATATTTCAGCGACCTGGTGCCCAACCTGCCGGCGCCAGGGTCAAGTGATCGCGCAACTCCTCGACAGCGGCGAATTTGCTGACCTGGTCATCCTCGAACTCGACTGGGACAGCCAACGCCGGATCGCACAGTCCTTCGGCGCGATGCGGCAAAGCACGCTGATTGTGTTTCGCGGTGAGGACGAAGTCGCCAGAGCGATCGCCGTAACCAGTGAGCACGACATCCAGTCGCTGCTCTCACAGGCCTATGCGAACTAAGCCACGGATCCGGAGACTTTAGAATATGGGACCTGAATCCTATGGCCTTGGATTGATAGCAGGCATGCTGTCGATCCTGTCGCCCTGCGTCTTGCCGCTCCTGCCGATCGTGTTCGGCACCGCATCCGACAAGCACAGGTTTGGACCGCTCGCCCTCGCGGCCGGGCTGACCCTGTCCTTCGTGCTGGTTGGGCTGTTCGTCGCGACGATCGGCTATTCCATCGGGCTCGATGCCGAATGGATCCGCAAGGCAGGCGGCATTCTACTCGTCGCTATCGGGCTTGTTTTGCTCGTCCCGGTGTTGGGCGCAGGTTTCGCGACCGTCACTGCACCGGCCAGCCGATGGCTTGATGCCCGCTTGGGGTCAACGAACGACTCCAACGGTTTGGCCGGTCAATTCTCGATGGGGGTCGTTCTGGGCGCCGTCTGGAGCCCGTGCATCGGACCGACGCTCGGCGCGGCATCCATGTTGGCGGCGCAAGGTGAAAATCTTGGCCAGGTCACCTTGGTCATGATCGCCTTTGCCATCGGCGCAGCCATTCCGCTGACCTTTATCGGCATGGCCTCACGCGCCACCTTGGCGCGGTGGCGCGGAAAAATGCTGCAGGCCGGTTCGATCGGCAAAATGCTGCTCGGCGGCGTGATGCTGGTGGTCGGAGTGATGATCATCTCCGGCGTCGACAAGGCCATCGAAGCCTGGGCCGTCGAACACTCACCCGCTTGGCTGACCTGGCTGACGACCAGCATCTGAAGTCTTGATGACCGCGCCGCCCGTGTCTCCATTTGTGAGACACGGGCGTTGATGCCAATCAGCGCGTCTTGTCAGATATGAGGCCCAAACCAGCGCCCCATTTGGTATAGGTCGAACCGCGGCGGGCCTCGAGTTCCTCCGCGCCCGGCTCGAGATATTCAGGCCCCGGAACCAGGCCCGCGCCATCGACGAGCCGGTTCATGTAATTATACAATGCGATGATCGAGATCGCCTCGAACAGGCTCTCCTCGCTCCAGCCGGCCTCCAGCACATCGCGGGTTTCGCGCACCGGGCTCTTGCCAGGCTGGGTCGTGATTACGCGGGCGAGCAGCAGAACCGGCACCATTTTCGCGGCAATGGGCGCGGCGGCCGGATCATCCAGCAAGGTCTGGAAGACCTCGGCATCAATGCCAAAAGCCCGCGCCATAAGGGTGTGAGCGCCGTAACAGAAGGCGCATCGATTGGTGCCCGACACAAAGGCCGCGATAAGTTCGCGCTCGGCGATCGAGAATTCCGACGGTGATCTCAACAGCGCGTCGTGCAGGGCCAGCAGCGGCTCAACGCCTTTCGGAAAGCGCTGAAAGACATGGCTGAGATGCGTATCTTCAGGAAGCGACGGGAAATTCGACATCAGTTTGTATCCTCTGGGGTCGGCAGGAGCTTGTTGCTGGCCAGCCACGCCAAACATTCAATCTCGCTCTGAAAGGCGCGTGCCGGAAACCCGGCGCGATGGAGGGCTTGAGTCAGGAACATGGCATGGCTCAGTTGGGCCGGACGATGCAGCACGATGAAGATCGTCGCAGGCGGGAGCGTGGCGATGAAATGGTCCGCGACGCCGCGGAATTGCTGGACATCCTGCAGCATTTCACAATCATTCCAGTCGATAATAAGAGCCCGAAACTGACGGGCTGAGACAAAGGCCGAGATCGCATCAGCATTTTCCAAGCTGACGTCAAATCCGTTATCGCCATAAAGCCTCACCCGCGCGACGTGACCATCCTCCATCACTTCAAGCGCCATCGACAAGGGTTGCATATTTTGTCCTCGCTCAACGCGCCGCAGGCCCGGCTGGACAGATCCGCCGGGCACTGTATCAAACGCGATCCGACCCGCTGTGTACATCATCAGTCGCAAAGACAAGGTTACCCGCAAGGCGGGAGCGTCGAAGCTGAGGCCATCCGGATCGTTGTGGGAGCGAAGCGGAAACGCTCGCGCCTATCACCGGCCTGCGTCTGGGGGGACAAGGCGGGTTCAACAGGATCGGGATGGCCTCATGCCACGCGGTGCCAGGGGCGTAGCCCGCGCGGCAATTCGAAATTTATGGACGTTCGACGGCGGTCAACGAGCCGTGACCATAGGGCGTTTCGATCGACTCGCAGGTGCCGGTTGGAACATTGCTCCAGGAATTGCCCTGGTAATCGACGGTCGAGGTGCCGGCACAGGTCGTGCCGGGTCCGGCGGCGCAGTCATTTTCACCCGCTAGGGCGACGCCGTAACAATGTTCCATCGATGCGGATGTCGTCGTCACGGTGGCATTGGATGCCGCTGCAGCGAGTGCCAGTGCCAGCGCGGAGGCGGCGAAAGTGGCGATTTTGGTTTGCGTTTTCATGGTTCACCTTTGCTTGATAATAGGGGTGTGATCATTGCCAACAGGCCGACCACATGCTCCATTTCGCGCGGTCATGACAAAAGGTTACAGCGCGCTGAAATAAATCGGCGCAGAGCGGGATGTAACCTCCTGGTGCCTGCGGACGAACTCCTATCAAGAAGGGCAGACATGATTGCGTCGGAGAATGAGCTGCGCACAATGATGATCGCCAGTCAGGACGGCGATGCGCCGGCCTACCGGCACCTGCTCACAGCGCTGCGCCCCCGGCTGGAGATCTTCTACCGGCGGCGGGTCCATGATGGATCGGCGGCGGAAGATCTGGTCCAGGAGGCCTTGATGGCGATACATATAAAGCGCGACACCTTTGATCCCGGCCAGCCGTTCACGCCCTGGGTCTATGGCATAGCGCGCTACAAGCTGCTCGATTATTACCGGCGTCACCACAAGCATCAATCGGTACCGCTTGACGGTATCGCGGAATTCATTGGCGAGGCCGATCATGGCTTCGCCGCCGCCGACGCCCGCATGGATCTCGGCCGCTTGATGCAAGACCTGCCGGCAGCGCAATCGCGCGCTGTGCAACTGACCAAGCTTGAAGAGCTGTCAGTCGCCGAGGCCGCAGAGAAAACCCAGTCGGGCACCTCCGCCGTCAAGGTCAATGTTCATCGAGGGTTGAAAGCCCTGATCGCAAAATTTCAGAAATCGGAGGCGGAAAATGTCTGATCCGCTGATTGATTCCCTCACCGCCGACCTGAAGCCGGTGAACCGGCACCGGATCGGGCACCGCTTGGCGCTGTGTGTCATCGCCGGTCTGATCCTCGGAGCCGCTGTGTTCTGGCTCCTACCCGGGCGGATGATCCGATCAGACCTCGATATCGCCGTCACGGAACCTAATTTCTGGCTCAAATTCGGCTTCACCGCGGGCCTTGCCCTGGTCGGTTATTTCTCACTGCGCCAATTGAGCCGACCGGGTGGCGATGCTCCCGCTGCGGTGCGCCTTCCCGTGGCAATATGGCTGGGACTCGCGCTGATCGCCGCTGTCAGCCTGATTGTCACGCCGGTCGACAATTGGACGGGCTGGATACTGGGATCAACGGCTGTGCGCTGTGTGACTTATATCGTGCTGATTTCGCTGCCGATCATGGGCCTGTTTTTCATCGCCGTCAGGCGCGGTGCCCCGACAAGACTTGCCATGGCCGGCTGGGCCACCGGGCTCGCCGCGGGCGGCATCGGTGCGACGATTTACGGACTGGGTTGCCCCGAATCCTCAGTTGGTTTCCTCGCGGTGTGGTACGCATTGGGGATCATCTCGACCGGGCTGATCGGCGCGTTTACCGGACGTCACCTGCTGCGGTGGTAGCGGTCCCAAGGGTGGGCAGGTCTGCCCGGTGTGGAGGTGTTGATAGCAGAGCAACAGGCGAGCGACAGTGCCTGCACCCGATGCCAGAGTGAGAAGCGAGGGCCAGATGATCGAAACCGGGCCGGCTTGGCTCAGCCGGTAGAGCACCTGATCTGTAATCCGGGGGGACGGATTCATGTCCCCCAGCCGGCACCATTTCGATGGCCTTCCCAGCCTCGCAGGCTGGCGGGGCGAACAGGGTGGGAGATCGAGTTTGAACCAGCGCAACCCGATTGTTTTGAGTTTGATGATCGCGGTCCTGACGGCGGCGCCGCTGGCCGCGCAACCAGCGCCCGCGCCTCGAAACGGGCCCACGGCAAGTCTCAGCGACGACCAGATCCGCGATATCATCATCCAGCGCTCGATTACCGCCTATTCCGGGCGCTGTCCCTGTCCGGAGAACCGGATGAGCAATGGCGCCCGCTGCGGCCATCGCAGCGCCTATGAGCGGCCCAATGGTGAAGCGCCGAAATGCTATCGCCGCGATGTCTCCGACGAAGAGGTCGCGCGTTTTCGGGCCGCGAGCGAGCATTGATTGATCAGGAGTAGAGCAGAACTTGATCGCTGATGGACCGCACGTGGTTTGCCGGGCTTCAGCCGGATCGATCCCGGCGCGCAGCCAGGCCGTGCTCGGCGGCACGCACACCGAAATCTCCACGCCGCGAGCGGCTGGAGGGATGCGGAGTTCCCATCGAAATGGGAGGGGTGTGGGACGCCTTCGAATGCCGAACTGGCGCCAGTTTGATTTTGTTTGGTGTGACAGTCGAAGTCGTCCCACACGTGCAGTTTTCTCGGGCTGTCTCCACCCCGGTTCCAATCCAATCAGGTATTCGGGTCGGTCGTTTAGTGCCGTCAGACCTGAAAGGACGCCCTGCCAGCGCTCGGGATGTCACCCCTTCGCCCGGACAGGCTGCACGCTCCCGACCGCCGCAAATGACTGAGCTCGTGCCTCCCGTGCGACCGGAACGCTGCAAGCATACGCGCAGGTTTGGGGGGTGGGGATAACATCACGCAAAACTCGTCATCCCGCCCCCCCCCCTGCGCGGGGGCAAACTCCAGTCAGGACCTCGATTTCACAGGCTCCGCACTTGTCACGTCGAGGTCCCGGCGGTTCGCCGGGATGACGTGGGATAGTTGCGTGCGGTGGGGGATAAGTCGCCTACCGCTCCGCCCGGCCCGCCGCTCTTACCCGGCGCGGTGCAGCCAGTCGCTGATCGCCTGGAAGCGCTCGGCATCCCGGCCAGAGGCGGCTCTGGTGGCTGCCGCGAGGTTGGAGGTCAGCATGCGGGTGGTTTGGCCCGTGTCGATGGCGCTGCGGATTTGCGCCGCCAGTTCAGGCGCGACACGGCCGGCGCGCACGAGCTGGTCGAGATAGGCTTGGGCGATGACAGCCTCTTGCGGCCAGACAAAGCGCTGCTGGGTCTGGGGATTGGATTCGTCAAAATGGATCGCTTCGGCTGCGGCGATCTCATTGGCAGACAAATAGGCGCTCGGGACAAGTCGGAGAATATCGAGCCCGCGGACAATTTCCGGAGCGTAGATGCGGCCATTATACCAGTAGGCCGCCCAATTGCCGGCGAGGTATAATTCCTCGGCATCGACCGGGCCGCGATCAAAAAAGGCGATCTCGAACGGATTGTCGGAATCGGTGAAATCAATCATCGAAATGCCGCCGGAATACCAGCCCTGGAGCATGATATCGCGCCCGGGAACCGGAACCAGACCGCCATTATGCGCGACACAGTTTTCGGTGGCGGTCTGCCCGTTCGGGATTTTGAAAAATCCGCGTGTTACCAGCCCGTCCTCGGTGATGTCGGCGACGATATCCGCGCCCCACCGATCCGGGTCTTCGCTCTGGCAGCGCGCGCCGAGACCGCCGCCCCACTCATCGGTGAAGACGATTTTCGAAGCGGCATTATTGAAGATCGCCGCGTGCCAATAGACCATATTCGGATCGGAAGTTTCGCTGATCCGGACCGGGTTTGCCGGATCGCGAATATCGATCAGAATCCCGTTTCCGCTACAAGCGCCGGCTGCCAGCCCGGCCTCGGGATAGGCGGTGATGTCGTGGCATTGATTGGTGGAGCCGGTTTCGCGCTCCTGGCCCTCGTGCACGCCGCCCGCCCACAATCCGGCGATAGCACCGGTCTCGGCATCGGCGAACAGGCGCGGACGCTCAATAATGGCGGCCTGTTCCGGTGCGTCGAGCGCGACGCGGATAATATCAATGGAATAGCGCGCCGTATCGGGATTTTCGTCCGGCTCGCCATCGGAGCAGATATCGAGTTCCTCGGTCGGGCGCACGCTCGATGTGGCGGAATTATAGATATAGAGCACGTTCGGATCGGTCGGGTCGGGCACCAGGGTGTGGGTGTGCGATCCGCGGCAGGTCTGGACAGCGGCGATCTGGCGCGGGGCCGTGATATCGCTGATGTCGAAGATCTGGACGCCGCGGAAACGCTCAGCGCTGGCATCACCCTCGATCTCGACACCGGTGCAATCGAGCCGCGCGCGGCGATCCTCGACCGAGCGGAAAACCAGATTACCGTGAATGCTGACATCGCCCTGCCCGCCCGGACAGACGACGGAGAGAACCAGTTGAGGCTCGGCATCGCCCTCGGCCTCGAACACGTTGAAACCGTGCCAATTGCCCAGCACGATACGATTGCCGGAAAACGCGACATCGGTATTGGCGAAGGAGATCGGGCTTGGTGGTCTTGCGACCTCTTCGCCGGCCTCGGCCGCGATTGCCAGCGCCCTTTCGACCGCCGGCGCCCACAGCGCTTCCGGATCATTAAACCCGGCCGGCGTCGGAACTTCATGCAACAGTTCCAAATTCCAGATCGCCGTGCCGGCATCGTGCAGCCCGGCGGTCAAGTCCTCGCGGCTTGGCGGCGGCGCGTATTCCACGGCCGTGGCAGCGGCGGCATCAGGTGCGGTTTCCGTCGCGGGCTCCGAACAGGCGGTGAGGCCGAGCGCGAGCGCGGCAATCGAGGCAGTGCAATTGAGATAGTTCATAGTTTTCCCCTCAGCCGATTTCGGCCAGCATGGCGCGCATGCGCTGAATTTCAGTGGATTGATCGGCGATGATGGCGGTCAAAAAATCGGACATTTCCGGGTCCTCACCGCCACCGGGCTCGTTGAGCAACGCTTCGACCATGCCGATCGCGCCCTGGTGATGTTCAATCATGCCGGTCAGAAAGAGTTCGTCGAATTGTCGCCCCTCGGCCGCGGTCAGTTCGACCATCTGCGCCGGTGACAGCATTCCGGGCATCAGCGGCGTGGTCGACGGCATCGAGCCCTCGCCAGCCATGTGACCGGCTCCGTGGCCAGGCATTTCGACGGCCTCGCCCCGGCGTGTCAGCCAAGTCTGCATCATGGCGATCTCGCCCGTTTGCGACAGGGCGATGCGTTGGCCCAGCAGGCGAACGCGGCGATTGCTCGTGCGCGCCTCGATCAATCCGCCCATCTCCACGGCCTGGCTGTGATGGACGATCATGTGTTGCATGAATCGGGCATCGGCCGGCGTGTAATGGCTGCGCCCAAGCTCCAATGATTGCTCTGCCGTGATTTCGCGGCTGGGTGCGCCCGGCGCGCCAGGCTGCATGATCGGCGCGGTCTCGTCCGGCTGGGCGGGAAAAGCGGCAGGACAAAGCAGGACGAAGGCCGCGAGAACCGGCAACGTCTGCAAAAGCCCCTTGCGACGGAATTTCATTGGTTCGCCCCCGCGCTCTATGCCCTCGCCATGCAAGCCGAGCGAACTTTAGACGTTCTGGGGACGAGGGCAAGTTGGGTCTGGCAAAAGGGGACATGCCCGCCCCTCACCCTTCCCGATACGGGTCCGCCTGGCTCTCGAACAGTTCCCCATAGAGCCCGCCCGCCGCGATCAGCGCGTCATGGGTGCCGGTTTCGATCAACTGGCCCTTGTCGAGAACGATGATCTGGTCGGCGGTGCGCAGATTGGACAGGCGGTGGGAAATCAGGATGACGGATTTGCCATCCAGCGGGCGCTGCATGAACTCGGCCTCGGCGGCGGGGTCCATCGCGGCGGTCGGCTCGTCGAGGATGAGGATATCGGCCTCGTCATTGAGATAGGCACGCGCCATGGCGAGGCGTTGCCATTGCCCCCCGGAGAGGTCATGGCCGTCGATGAAATGGCGCGACAGCCTCGTGTCGAGGCCGGCCGGCAGTTCGGCAATCAAATCCTCGGCCAAGCCGAGCCGGGCCGCTCGCGCCAGATTGTCCGCATCGGTTTGCGCCAGGCCCAGTCCGGCGGCGATATTGTCGCGTGCGCTCAGCTTGTAATTCATGAAGGGCTGGAACATCACCCCGAGCCGTTTCGCCAAGGCGCCGCGCTGCCACTGCCGCAGATCCAGCCCATCGAGCGTCACCCGGCCACTATCGGGCGCATAGAGCCCGGTGGCGAGCTTGACCAGGGTGGTCTTGCCGGAACCATTGGCACCGACAATGCCAAGGCGGGCGCCATGGGGCAGATGGAAGCTGATCGTGTCCAGCGCCGCGCGCTTGCGACCCGGATAGCGATAGCTGACATTTTCAAAGCGCAGACCATCGCTCGGGTCCGGTCCGGCGGCGGCGCCGCTGGTCCGATCCTCCTCGGGCAGGGCCATCACTTCAAACAAATTGGCGACATAGAGCAGATCCTCGACGACGCCGTTGAAGGCCGCCATCAGGGTTGAAACATTGGTCTGCCCTTGCTTCAACAACCCGACCAGCATTGTCATCTGGCCCAGGGTGATCGCGCCGCCAATCGTCACCCAGACGATCCAGACCTTGCCACCGAGAAAGACTGCCGAGCTGAGCACGCCGAGCGCCGCTGCGATCCAGGCCTGACGCGCATGCAGGGCACTGTCGGCGCTGTGCAGGCTTTCGAATAATTCGCCATAGCGGCGCAGCAATTCATCACCGAAGCCGAAATGAAGCCGTTCACGTGCCGCCGCCTCGGTGGTGATCAGGCTTTCCAGATAGCTGCGATCACGCATTTGCGGCGAACGGCCAGTGTAAAAACGGTAGGCGGTGCTTGCAAAGCGCAGATTGCCGATGAAGAGCGGCAGGCCGCCCGCCACCACCAGCACGAACAGCCAGGCCGAGAAGCCCCACAGCAGTGCCGCGACCGAGACCAGGGTCACGGCCTGCTGGGCACCGTCGAACAGGCGATTGACCAGATTATAGGGCCGGCTCGCCGCGTATTGCCGGGCCAGCAGCAATTGCTGCTGGATCGTCGCATCCTCGACCTGAACCAGCGACAACGCCGCCGACTTGCCGAGAATCAACGAGGTGACGGCGAAACCGAGCTCAGCGTGCAGTCGTGTCTTGTAGAAAACCAATATCCGGCGCGCGGCCAACAGGACAGCGAGTGTCGCCGCTTCGGCTGCAACCCAGATCAGGGCAAGATCGCGATCAATCGGGTCGGCGCTGGCCATCGCGGTGACGACCCCGTCGATCACCAGTTTTGAAAGATAAAGCGCCAGCGCCGGCAACAGCGCGACGAACAGGTTCAGCGCGCCGATCAGCAGGGTCAGGCCCGGGCTGGTCTTCCATGTCAGTGCGAAGGTCCGCCAAGCGTATTTCGCGCCGGTAGCAAGGCCTGGAGCCGGCGACGCCGCAAATTCCTCCGACGGGCCGGTTTCAGCCATGGCTTATCAGGCCACGCGGGCCGCTTGCCGCTGCGGTTCGGCATCGGCCAACATCAGTGCTGACATGACGGCACCATTGTGCGGGAAAGGCGCTGCGGGCACCGGCCGGCCGAGAAACTCGGCCAGCTTGCCAAAGCCTTCGCCGGAACAGATATCGATGATCAGCAGATCCTCCGGGCGGTCCTTGAAATACTCCATCACCGAGCGAACGTGCGCGTCGTAGACGGCGGCGAACCGCTCCGGGTCATAATTATAACAGCCATAGACCGCAGCCCGCAGGAATTGCCGCATCCGCAGATGGACATCCTCGTCCGGGTCGTCGAACTCCTTGAAGGCCGGGCGATTATACCAGTGGCGGGCACACGAGGCGAGCCAGCTCTCGCGATCACGCACGGTCAGGACGAATTTGCTGCCCGGATAGAGTTTGTCGAATTGCGGGTAGAAGGGAATGGTCGTGATATCGGTCAGCCCGTCGAGATCGCGCAGGATCGTCAAGTCATACTGGGCGTTGGACAGCTCCACATAGGTGTCCTCGTCAATCGGATAGTGCGAGCAATCATAGCCAAGCATTTGCAGCGCGCTGGTCAGGCTGCGCGTCCCGGTCCGGCTGAGGCCGAGACCGAAGATCTTCGGCTTCGAAGCTTTCTGGCCATAGCCCACCCGGTTGCGGTTATCGCTCAGCCAAGTGTCGAGCTCCTCTCGGGTGAAGTCACCCTTGTCGGCAATGCCCATCCGCGCGAGTTCGGCCGTGGCATGCTGCGGCAGTGCCTCGATAAATTCATGCACCTCCTGCGGCGTCGCCGAAGCCGGCACCGACGCGCTGGCAAAGTCGACGGCGTGGCGGGCAATCGTCAGGTCACACATCACGCCCGGCTCGGTCTTCCAAGCCTTCATGGCACGGATCAGGCGTTGGCGCTGTTCCTTGGTCCGGCTGCGCAGCTGGCGCAGGGCATATTTCATGAAGACGTGGTGATAGGACTGGAAGTGATCGTGCAGAATATCGAAATTGCGGAATTGCTTGCCCGCCCCCATCGGCTTCATCGCCAGATTGCGCAGGCGCGATTCCGGACGGAGCACGTATTTCAAATCATTCTCCGGCACTTTCGTCGCCGCCATCGCCCGCACGACATCAATGCGTGTGATGTGGACGCCGCAATGCAGCCGGCCGCGGAAACGGTCGCTGACATAGGAATCGACATAGGGCGCATCGCAGGCATCGATGAAAGCGCGCATATCCTCGAGGATCAGGCAGTCGGCATCGACATAAACGACGTAATCGCAATCATGCTCGATGCTGAGCATCTGATTGACGCATTCCGTGAACGGACGCACATCATTGAGAATGAACGTGTTTTCGGGCCGGATATGTTCCTGCGCCAAGGCCAGAGCGACGTCGCGGGTGCGCTCGTCAATCTGCCGGAAAACGAGGTCAACTTTTGCCATAACCGTTCAAACTCCAACACTGAACTGTGCATTAAATTCGCCAGCGAGCGTCTCGAACAAGGCCAGATGGGCCGGGTCGAGTTCGTGCTTCCAGCGCAGATCGAGTTCAATCCCGCCGGAATGATTCTCGTAATAGCCACTTGTCCGATCCGTCAGGGAGACAAAAGCCTCGTCGGGATCGTCAAAACGCGTCTTTGCAGCGATGAACTGGGTGCCGCTATTTCCGCCCAGCACATGGTGAGACTGCTCGGCGAAGCGCAGCATGGCCGGCTCGAAATCGATCTGAATCAGGTCGCACACCCGGCGGACTTCCGCCTCGGTCTGCGTCGACAGGCTTTCATAACTGATCTGCAATTTGGGCCCCTCGAAGGCGTCGAACACTGCCTGGCTCGATGCCATTTTCCCCATCCACTGCACAATTTGCGCCTCAGCCCCACGCTCCGGATATTTCCGGATTCGCGAATTGACCACGGCGCGTCCGTCTCGGGTCAGGAATAGCAAACAGGCCTGCCCGCCCGACTTGTCCATCTCGGCGGCACGCGCCTCGATCCAAGCCTCATCTTTTGTAGAATCGATGATGACTGTGCGATGAACGTGAGCGGAAATCTGTTCATAAAGCGGATTTTCGCGATCCCAGCGGAAGCCGGCCCAAACCTCGCAGCCCTCGCCGCAAATCTTGCACACACGCTTGCGCAAAGGTTTGTTCTCATCGCCGAGATTGCGAACCTTGGCGCCCTCGCCGACATAGAAGGCCTGCGAGTGACTGCCCAGAATCATGCCCAGCAGGGTCGATCCGGAATGCCCCGCGCCGCACATAAGCACGGCTTTCAGCTCGTCAACGCGATTCATGACACCCCCTCGATCGGCCAATCCTGCCTCAAACGGACCGATCACCCCTATTTGGCGATGTGGAACCCCAAATCCAGTTCCACTGCAAGAGAAATTGCATCCATGACGATCAACAAGCACGAACCGCTGGCGGCGGCATCCTGCCACATGGTATTGCGTCGCGGTCGCGACTATACGGCAATCGTCCCCACAAAGCGGAGTAATAACATGTCACGTGCCCTATTACCCGTGCTCGCCTCGCTGGCGCTGGTCGCCTGCGGGAATAGCGCAGATTCGCCCTCTTCAGCCGCCGCCGCGACCCAGGGCGATGCCCAATCGGCCAATACTGTCGCCGTGGCAGATAGCCCGGCCGAAATTGCTGCGACCACTCACCGTGCAGCTGAGACGCCGACCGGTCCCGCTCCGGCTGTGCTGGCGTCAGCCGATGCCGATCTCGACAATGGGCAGCGCCAGTTTCGCCGTTGCCAGTCCTGCCACACCATCAATGAAGGCGGTCGGAACACGGTCGGCCCCAATCTCCACGATGTGTTTGGCCGCCCCGCCGCCAGTGCGGAAGGGTTCAGCTACTCCCGAGCGCTGAGCGAGTCGGGCCTGACTTGGGATCACGACACGCTCGACGCCTGGATCGAGAACCCGCATCGACTCGTGCCGGGCACCCGGATGAGCTTCGTTGGCTTGCGCGATGCCGATGATCGCCGCGATGTGATTGCCTATCTCGAATCGATGAACGCGAGCGAGGACTAGAAGCGACGCCAGACTGACAGGAAGAATGCGCGCTCGTCGATCGTGTTGCGACCGGCGGGGGTCAAAGTCGCACCAAGGTCGTATTCTAGCCCACCGATTTCACGGCCGACGGAGAGCTGCAGCTTGTGCTGCTCGAATTCACGGGCGTCCGGGCGGGGCGTATCCAGACTCCAGACCGAAAACTCTTGCGCGAAGACGTGCCAACGCAGGGCGGGTTGCCAGCCCAGGGTCAGGTCAAGCCGGGCCTCATCGGAATATCCACCCTCCCGCCGGCGGTAGGCGAGTTGGGCATCAGCGAACAGGCGGGAGGACAAATTTCCGCCCCATAGCGCCCGCGCCTCCCAGGCATTGCCGCCATCGCCCAAGGGTTGGTCGGAGATGTTTTCGCCTTCGCCGGGTAGTATCGCCATAGCTTCCACGGACACTACTTGCCGACCTGTCACAAATAATGACCGGCGCAGGCCGATCTCGGTCGCGGAAAAGCCGCGCGCGCTATCAAAGTCCGCTCCGCTCCGACGTTCTACCGTCTGCCATGCAGCCCGCGTCACCAGAGTGATGCGTTCGGTCAGCCCATATTCGAGATAGAGCGCAAGCTCGTCCTTGTAGAAATAACCATCATCTTGACGCTCTCCCGCATCGTCGAAAGACAGCTCGGCACGATCATGCAATGTCGTGGTGATCAGGAGCCCCTCGCCGCGCGGTTGCGGCCACGCCCCGGGATACGCGGGAGCCGTGGCCGCAAACAGCGACAGCGCAGCGATCAGGTGTCGAAGCCAGGGCTTTCGCGGCGAACGCGGTCGAGCAGTGCAGCCCAGCCAATTTCCTTGAAGAACTCGTTGCCGGAGATCTCCGAGGACTGGCCGAATACCCGATCCTGCATCTTCTGATCCCATTCGATCAGCTCTCCGCCGGCTTGTGCCATCACCTGGATACGACACGCACGCTCCAGTATGTAAATTCTAATATACGCGCTAAACGGGTGATCGCCAACCGCCAACGTGCCATGGCTGGAAAGGATCATCAGATTCTTGTCGCCCAGATCGGCCACGAGGCGTTTCTTTTCATCAGCTTCCAGCGCGATTCCCTCATAGCCGTGATAGGCGACATCATTGAAAACATTCATCGCGAGCTGGGAAATTGGCCGCAGGCCACCCTTCTGCGCCGCCACGGCAACACCCGCATCGGAATGAAGGTGGAGCGCGACGTGAACATCTTCGCGCGCCGCATGAATGGCCGAATGAATGGTGAAACCCGCCGGATTGATGCCGTAGCGCGAGGGCGGCAGCACATTGCCGTCCAGATCGACCTTCACCAGATTGGAGGCAGTCACATCCTCATAGAGAAGGCCGAAGGGGTTGAGCAGAAAGTGCTCCTCCGGACCGGGGACACGCATTGAGATATGGGTGAAGAAAAGATCGTCCCAGCCATGCATGCGCACGAGCCGGTAGAGCGCGGCCAGATCGCAGCGCGCTTTCCATTCCTCCGCCGACACCTGGTCTTGCACCGATACTGCCGCTTGATCGTCCATGAAGGCCTCCCGCTCAAAATTTTCTGTTTTTGTCTGCACCAATCATCGGCCGACGGGCCGATCCGGTCAAATGTCCTTTGCCAGCCGCAGGCCGGAAAACTGCCAGCGCGTCTGAGGTGGAAAAAAGTTGCGATAGGTCGGCCGCACATGCCCCATCGGCGTGGCGCAGGATCCACCGCGCAATACGTATTGGCCAGACATGAACTTGCCATTGTATTCGCCGACGGCACCGGCCGCCGGACGGTAGCGCGGATAGGGCGCATAATCCGACCGAGTCCATTCCCAGACGCCGCCAAACATCTGGCGCAAGCCCTCGCCCGGTGTCGAGACGGCCGGGTGAGCGGAAAAGCCCGGAAGGGCAAAACATCCATCAGGGCCAGCCGCGCGCAAGGCGGCATGCTCCCATTCGCGCTCGCCGGGCAGACGCGCCCCGGCCCATTCGGCATAGGCGCAGGCCTCGTAGAAGCTGAGATGCGCCACCGGCGCGTCGGCGAGCGGGACAGTCTCGCCATGCAAGGTGAACTCCAGCCATTCACCATCCTGCTCACGCCAATAGAGCGGCGCGCGCCAGCCCTCAGCTTCGACGCGGCCCCAACCATCGGACAGCCAGAGCGAGGGCGTGTTGTAACCGCCATCTCGTATGAAGGCGGCAAATTCTCCATTCGTGACCGGACGGTCGGCCAAGGCGAACGGGGTCAGAACGGCCTGGTGAGACGGACCTTCATTGTCGAATTGGAATGGCGCGTCCTCGATCCCGAAGGCGAATACGCCGCCATCGAAGCCGATCCAGGACGCCAGTGCCTCAGGCGCCGACGATATCGAGGCCAATCGTTCAGGGAAGGCAACCGGGCCAAAAGGGTGCCGAGACAGCACGTGCTTGATATCCGTGAGGATCAATTCCTGATGCTGCTCCTCATGCGCCAGTCCTAGACGAAGCAAAGGCTCGATAGTGAAAAAATCTTGATCCTGGTCAACGCGAAGTAAACGCTCCATCGCCGAGTCTACATGCCGACGATATCCCAGCACATCTTCCAGCCCCGGTCGCGAGAGAAAACCGCGCTCCGCACGGGCATGCCGCGTGCCGATCGAGTTATAGTAAGAGTTGAACAAATAGTTGTAATTACTATCATATTCTACGTAGCCTTCGAGATGTTCCTGCAGCAGGAACGTCTCCCAGAACCAGCTGGTATGGGCCAAATGCCATTTGGTCGGGCTGACGTCCGGCATCGTCTGGATCGCCATATCCTCCCGATCAAGACACTCTACCATGGCTTGTGTATTCGCCCTCACATGCGAATATTCAACCAAGGGTGTTGGCCGAGTTTTGTCTTTCATTTTTACTTCGACTCCCCAACAGCCTCATTAACAAGTTTTCAAGGCCAGTCCGCCTTAATGCGATGTAACAATAAACAATCACACGCCAGGTCCATGGTCAGCAACTCCGCGCACGCTATCGCCCAACTCGCCCAATTGCGAGACCCCACGAAACGCCAGCAATTGGCGCTCGGCGTCACGGAAATGTGCCTGGCGCAACAGCTTTCGCCCACTGCCGAGCCCATCGCGGGCGAGCTTCTGATCACGCTCTCAAGCGCCATCGACACCAAGACCAAAATCGCGATGGTCGAAAAGCTGTCGGCCTCCGACTGGGCACCGCATTCTGCCATCCGCCACTTCGCCTTTGACGAGATTGAAGTTGCCGGCATCGTCATACGCGAGAGTTCATTGCTCAGCGAGCAGGACCTGATTGCCCTCGCGCAAACAGGCTCCCCGGAGCATCGGCGCCACCTCGCCAGCCGGGCCAATCTTTGCCTGTCTGTGACTGACGTTCTCGCCAAGCCGGCTGAGGCGGTGATCCTGCGGGCCCTCGCCAATAACGACACGGCCCAGATCAGCGAATCGACACTGAATATCTGCCTGACCGTTGCCAAGGATCATCTGAAATTGCGCGAGGCGCTTGCCCGCCGCCATGATCTGTCGACCGATTACGCGACCCAACTTTGTATCATGCTGCCGGAAAACTGGCGCGAGGAATTATACCGCCGTTTCGGATTGGACAAGGATCGAGTCGAAGGCCTTGCTGTCAAGGCTGCTCTGAGTGCCACGCCAGCCGGAATCGATAGCGAGGCGGCAAAGGCCGTGGATGCTGCCGAGGAGTCGGAAAAGCTGACAGGCCAATTCGCGCTGACAGCGCTGAAAGCGGGCCGGGAAGCCGTATTTGACCATGCCGTGGCCCGTCTGTGCGGCCTGACACCGGCGCAATGGCGCGTCGCACTGACAATGGGCGGTGTCCGGGCTGCCGCGATGGCCTGCCAGGCCTGCGGGCTTGATCGCACCGCCTATCCGATCGTCCACCGTGCGCTGCAACGGTCCGGTCGCATGCACCAACAGCTTGAAGGCGACGCGATGAATGCCGCCGCCAATGTGTTCCGCATGTATGGCGCGCAGAAAGCTGCGAAAGTCTTGCGTCAACTCGGCAGCAGGGCTTGAATGGGCTCCGGCTTACACGGACCTCCCCTTGACCCCTTCCCCGTCTTTCGCATTCCTCGCCAGCCCAAGACCCGATGCCAAGGCCGCCAAAGCCCGCCTTGAAGCGCGTTACGGCCACGTCCCATTGCCCGAGGCCGATATCATCATCGCACTCGGCGGCGATGGCATGATGCTCGACGCCCTGCACGCCGCGATGAGAAGCGGCGCAAAGGTCTACGGCATGAATTTCGGTTCCGTGGGCTTCTTGATGAATGAATTCCGCGAGGACGACCTTCCCGATCGCTTGGCCAATGCGGAGCATGCCCGGTTGCACCCGCTGCGCGCGACCGGCGAAGATGTCTATGGCCACCCCTTCCAAGCCTTGGCGATCAATGAAGTCTCGCTGCTGCGCGGAACCCGCCAGACCGCGAAAATCACGATCAAGATCGACGGACGCCCCCGCATGAGCGAGCTTCAGGCTGACGGCGTCATGGTCGCAACGCCGGCCGGATCGACCGCGTATAATCTCTCCGCTCATGGCCCCATCCTGCCGCTCGATTCCAAGGTTCTGGCCCTGACGCCGATCAGCGCATTCCGACCACGCAGATGGCGCGGCGCACTGTTACCTCACACGGCCAAGGTCGGATTTGAAATCGTCGAACCTCGGCTGCGCCCGGTCCATGCGGTCGCGGACAACCAGGAATTCCGGGAAGTCGCTTGGGTCGATGTCGTCGAGGCCGATGACGTCACCCTGACGACCTTGTTCGATCCCGGTCGCGATCTGGCGGAACGCATCCTCGCGGAACAGTTCGAAAGTTAGGCGTATTTAGGGGGACGTTAAGCACCCGGCCTTACGGTAGCGGATACGCATCGAACCAAAATCACACCGGCGACACGATGAAGATAGCGCTCGAAGAAATCCTGACACAAACCCGCGTGTTGGTCGTGGACGACAACGCTGCGCTGCGCGGCGTATTGCGCGTCTCCCTGCAGTCTTTCGGGTGCCCCAGGGTCATCGAGTCCGGCACCGTCACCCATGCCCTTGAGATATTGAAGACCCAGCCCGTCGACCTCGTCATCACCGACTGGAAGATGAAGCCACGCGACGGCCTCGAGCTGGTGAGCAGTGTCCGATCGCCAATGACCAGCCCGAGCCCCGGCCTGCCGATCATCATGCTCACGGCCTATGACAGCACGGACCGCATCCGCCAAGCGCGCCGCGTTGGCGTGAATGCCTTCCTGATCAAGCCAGTAACCGCCGCCGCGCTGGCCGCTTGCCTGCGCGACGTCCTGACCGGTGATAACGGTTTGGTAGAAACAGATTCCTATGTCGGCCCCGAGCGCCGGCAAGCAACACGCACGGAGCAGTCCGGTTCCAATACCGAACGCTCAGCTTCCGTTTGAGAGGACCTCACTGATGGCCAAAACCAATTCCGATGTCGAAATGATCGCCGCGCCAAACATGCTGCAGATCAAGATCGGTGGTCCGATTGGTGCAGTCGACATGCACCTGATCGAAAAGGCCGAGGGCGCCCTGCAAGCCATGCGGTCCGATTTCGTGCTCTGGCTTGAAGACGAAGTCGAGAAGCTCGAAAAGGCGGCGGTCGTTGTCCGCGAGAAGGGCTTGAAAGGCAAGGAAGGCGAAGATCTCTTCATCCGTGCGCACGATTTGCGCGGTCTGGGATCCACCTATGAGTTCCCACTCATCACGCGCCTGGCCTCATCAATGACCAAGCTGATCGATATTCCTGAAAAGCGTCAAGTCGCGCCGCTCGGACTCGTCCTGGCACACGTCAACGCGATTCGCGCCGCGCTGGTTCAGAATATCCGTGACAGCGGCGATCCGATCGCCGACGAACTGGCCGGCGAATTGGAAGCGATGGCAATTGCGTTTGAAGCGCCCTGGAAAGACTAGACTCAGCCCGTCGCAGCGAGGGGCTGAGCGTCCTCGGCGAAGCGGCGCAGCATATAGTCAAGATCTTCGTCCGGAATACCCTGGAAGCGCGTAATCGCACGCTCCGCCAACACGCGCCGGAAATGCTCCCGGCCCTCGCCATCATGCGGCATCTCTGTGGAATGATAGACATCGAGTCCGGCACGGATCGCCGGGTAGAGCCGCGGCGGCATGCCGGTGCGGTCATAGATCGCACGCAATCCGAGCGGTCCGGCGTCGTGAACCAACAGCCAAGCCTTCGCATGCGGCAGGCCCGACAGCTCGGCAAAGGCATGCTCAACAAACACGACATGACCGCGGAACAGGGCCCGCAAGACCAGTGACGGTGTCAGTCGGCTATTCATGCGCAATTGCTGCACGAAATGCTTGGGATTGTGCGCCAGGCCAGCCTGGTCGACGAGATCGACAGTCGCGCGTTCGCGCGCGCCTTCAGCGATCTCGACAGCGAGTTGTGGCGGCAAGGCATGAGTTTTGACCAAGCGAGCTAGGGCCTGGTCGCTGATGTGAGAGATCAGTCGCTCGGTGATATCCAGCGGCAGGTGTGATCGGGCCACGAAAGCATCCATCACCGGCTGGTTTTCGCAAAACTCACTGAAGGCGCGCTGATAGGCCGCCTCATCGAAATCGGCACCATCATTGGAGGCCGCGATGCCAACCGCCTTCTCGTCGGTCGAATCCAGGATCTCGTGGACAACGATCGCGGAAACATGATCGCGAGCGGCGACGGCGCAGAGCTTCGCAGAACTGGCTGACCGCAAAACTTCGATCAGGTCCTCATCAGTCAGCATCGGGGAGGATAACAGTACCGGTGCAGCAACTGAATCGACATCGGCCGCGAGACGAACAGCAAGGTCGTGCGGCAGATTGGGGGATTGCCGCAGCGTCACGGCCAAAGCGCGGCGTACGAGCTCCGCAGCATCGCGGGCGATCAATTCGAGGATATCGTGCGCGGCGGCGCGTTCGACCTCGGTCAGGTTGGCGGTGTCGATCCGATGACAGATCTTGCGTGCCGCGAGGGCACGGTCTTCGACGGTCTCACCGCGAACCAGGCGGCGGACATCGGTCTCGTTCAGGCGATTTCGCAGCGCGACGACAGTCATGATTTTCCCGAATTCTTTCAGAACTTAATGAAATCTAACTCCGACATGCTTAATGAAAGCTTGCCGCATGCCGGTCCGGTTCACGATTCTCGGACGCGGCCAGCGGTCGGAGCGTCAAGCGATGCGAGAATTTCGACCAAGGCCGGCGATAATTCGCCATCACCAACCCGGAAACTGCCGGGATTGAGCGCCCCGGAATAGACGCCCGATGGCGCCCCCGATCCAGGGCGAGGCGTGGAGGTACGCTCAATCGATTGCGTAGAGATTGCAACGACCGGCCGCTCCTGGGTCAAAGATGCGAGCACTTCGCTTGCCGAACGCGAGCGGCCGCCATCGTAAAAAATCGGGCGATTGGCACGGGCCGCCTGGGGAAATAATTCGTCGGCGGGCACGGCAGGAGAACGCTCTGCTGCGGCGATCAGACCCGCAGCGCCCTGCGCACCGAGAAAATGCGCGGCGTAGAGCTCGCCGCCCGATGCCGGACGGCCCAAGCGCGACTGGATGACTTGCGCGTTTTCGGATGCCAGTTCGCCAGCCATCCGCGCGGCGGTTTCCGGATCAAAGCGCAAATCGAGAATCCGTTCACGTTCAGCCGGGTCTGCGACGGCGAGCCTGCCGTCCTGCCCCTGCGTGATCGACTGTGCGGCATCGCCATGACCATGTTCAGCCCCATGGCGTTGCATAACGCCGAGCCAGGTCTGCTCGATGAATTGATACATGCCGGCGGCGCTCGAGGACGAGGCCTGCGCGTCGGCGTCGAAATTGCTTTCCCGCGCGGCGGTCCGCAGCAGGAAATTAAAGTCAGCGCCGGTTTCCTGCGCTGCCTGACGGATCAGGCGCGTCGTGGATTCCTGCTGGTTTATTTCAATCGGGCTGACCACGTCAGTCCTCCACCGCAATTTTCTGAATCGATTCGAAGCCCAGCATTGCGCCCGGCGGCCTAACCCCGCGTTAACGATGATCATGGCGCACTCGCGCCGGACTGTGGTAATATTGAGTTGAGGGACTGAACCGGATTGGAGTTTACGATGCCCCGTATCCATTTTGCTGTCGCGCTCGCCATTGCTGGTGGGCTGGCTCTGAGCGCACCCGCGGCGGCCGAACGACTTCGCTTGGTCAATATCAACGGCTATAGCGTGATCGATAACGAGCACATGATGCTCCAGGGCGGCGTTAGCCACTCCTATTTGGTGACGCTGCGCCATCGCTGCCCCGGCCTTCGCTTCGGCGTCGAGGTTGGCCTGAGCTTTCCATCGACCACGACGCTCTACACGCCCTTCCTCGAATATGTTTACACCACCGACGATGTGCGCTGTTTCATCGACACAATCGAGCCGATTGAAAACGTCGATGCCGCTCGGGCACTGATCGAACAGCGCGCGACCGAGGCCGAAGCCGCCCAATAGCCGCGGCTAGTGGTCAAAATATTCGCAGAGTGACGATGCTCGGTGGACACGCGGTCGACGAGTACCCAACGTGTACCGTATAGCCGCACCGACTCGGTCGAGCCGTGCCTGGACTGAAAAACTCGCTGGGCGGAGCCAACGAAGCCGCCAAGCTTTGCGTCCGATCACGCCGGGAACTCCAGACAATTTGTACTACGTCGGTTAATCGCTGGAAAACCATTGGATTCATTTCCAGTTTGGTAACCAAATAAATTAGTCACGGTTTAGCCTCCCGCTGCCATTGTCCTGAGAACGCAACAAGTTTGTGTGCATTTCAGCAAGGGGTATCGAGATGAAAAATTTTTGGCGTAATGGGGTGGCCGTCTCGGTTCTCGTACTCGCGCTCGCGGCCGGACCGGCGGAAGCTGGCAATGGAAATAGTGGAAAGCCGCCCAAGCGTGATCCAGCGCCTGTGAGTGATCCCGCGCCTTCGCCGGCGCCGGCGGACACCACAACACCGGCCAATGATGGGTCGGGCGCGTTGATCCTGCCATTCCGTGGAGATATTGATCCCTTTCACGGCGACATCGACCCCTTCAACGGCGACATCAATCCGTTCCGCGGCGACATCAATCCCTTCTACGGCGATATCAGTCCGTTCTGGGGCGATATCAGCCCGTTCTGGGGCGATATCGACCCGTTCTCCGGCGATATCAGCCCGTTCTGGGGCGATATCGATCCTTTCCACGGCGACATCAACCCCTTCTGGGGCGATATCGCGCCCTTCTGGGGTGATATCGGGCCGTTCTGGGGCGATATCAATGCCTTCTGGTCGAGCATAGATCCTGGCGCCCCGGGCTCCAGCAGCGATTATAACCGGCTGCACCGCGCCCTGGACACCATGTTTGCCCGGGCGGACCAGGTTTTCGGCGATGCCGTGAGAGCGGAAACGGGCCAAAACTTCAATTCCGGTTTTCTGCGCAACCTGCTGGCCGAGTTCAATATCAACCCGGCCGATCGCGATTCACTTGCCACGGTCACCGCTGAGACACGCTCCCGTTTCTTCCTCGCCTTCTATGATGGCCTGATGGCATATTCCGGCACGGACCGTGTCGATCACTGGATGGCGTCGATCAACTGGACCCCGGCCCTGTCCCAAGCTGCTCGCGGTGGCGAAGGCGCCAAGGTCACCATGATCGATTTCGGCTTTGCCAGCGATGAAGCGGCCGAAGCCGCCAATGTTCATGTTCGCAATGGCGTCGGGACGTCCTCCTTTTATCACGGTGCCGCCGTGGCCAGCCTGATCAATGGCGCCCATGACGGCGTCGGCGTGATGGGAATCGCCCCCGATGCCAATGTCTCGCTGTACAACCCGTTCGATGACAGCAATTCGACCGACTGGGCCAGCCTGACAGACGGCGTTACCCGCATGGTGCGCGGTCACCCGGACGTCATGAATCTGTCGCTCGGTGTCAGCGGCTGGGTGTTGCATCCAGAGTGGAATAATGTCTTCGGCGACAAGACGATCAATCGCATGGGTCAAGACACGCTGTTTGTGATGGCCGCCGGCAATGATGGCATCAGCCAGACGACTGATGTCGCGTTCGACCTGACCAATCTGTTCGGCAATTTGCTGCTGGTCGGCTCAGTCGATCCGAATAACCAGATATCGTCATTCTCGAACCGTCCTGGTACAGCCTGTGTCACGACTGGTGGGCAATGCAGCGAAGGTCAACGCCTGATGGACCGCTTCCTGGTTGCACCCGGTGAGCTGATCCTGGTCTCCGATGGTATGGGTGGCACGATGCGGGTCAGCGGCACATCCTTCGCCGCCCCATTGGTCACTGGCGCTGCTGCGCTGATCGTGTCGGAATGGGAATGGCTCGGCGCCCAGAATGTTGGTGACATCCTGCTGCTGTCGGCCCGCGACCTCGGCGCCCCTGGCGTTGACGAAGTTTATGGCCACGGCCTGCTCGACGTGACGGCTGCAATGTCGCCGCTCAATCGCGACAATCTTTATTATATCGACAGCGAGGGTAGCCATGTCCGCGTTGGCGAAATGGGCATCGTCGCAGGGCAACTCAGCTTCGCCCATTCCGATGCCGCCCGTCTGACCGTGTTCGAAGACCTCAATGATACCTATCGCGACTTCGAGGTATCACTCGACAATGTGACACGGGACAGCTCTGCCGCGCGCAGCTCGTCGGAAGCCAATGCCAAAGTCTTCCTGATCGATCGGACCCTCTCAACCGATTTCAACTTCTCTGACACTGGCGAAATGGCCTTCCTGGCCTCGCGCACCGGCAATCTGGAAGTCAGTATTGTCGGTTCGCGCCTCGATCCGCGCGAAAGCACGACCAATAGCGATTTGCCATTCCAAGCCGGCGTGCAGGTCACCGACACCTCAACCGGCCGCGAATACCGCCTCGGCATCGGTGAAGGCGCCCTCGCCCTTAACGATCAATCCGGGTTCGGCCTGTTCTCGGACCATCGTCCGGAGACCGGCGGCGTCAATCCAGTGCTCGGTTTCGCCTCCGGTGGCGCCTACGCCATGTCGAGCTTTGCTCTAGGCAAGGATACCCAATTTTCGGTTGGCCTGACTTCAACCCGCGACGAGCATATTTTCGTGATGCCAGGAACGGGCGAGGAACAGCCTCTGATCGCGGGTCTGTCGCCCTACGAGGCCGTCGCGATGCATACCGGCATCAGTCAAGCCATCAATGAGGACCTGACCGTCCACGCCAGCTACACGCAACTCTATGAGATGACGGGTCTGCTGGGCGCACAGGGCACCGGAACGCTCGGCTTTGAAGGTGGTACGCAGACCAGTGCCGTCACTTTGGGTGCCGATGCCAACCTGGCGTTTGGCCTTTCACTTAGTGCTTCGGCGACGATGGCCCGGACGCATGGTACGGCTTTCAACGGCTCCGCCCTGTCGCTGAAAGATGGTGCCAACTCCACTGCCTTCCAGATCACGGCTCGCCGTGACGGCATCTTCACGGACGCAGACGGCGTTCGGGTCAGCCTGATCCAGCCACTGCACCTGGAAAGCGGTGCGATCGAATACACATCGGGCCGTGTGATTAACCGCGAAACCGGTGAGATCGGCATTGTCACAGATCGCTGGAAACTCGGTGGTGAGCGTCCGCTACAATTCGAAGTCCTGTACGCGACCGGCTTCATGGATGGCCGCGCCGATATCAGCCTGTTCAGCCGGGCCGAATTATCCGGCAGCGATGCCAGCAATGGCGCAACAGGGCTGGCAAGTGGGGCAAGCTTCCGCCTGAAGTTCTAACCCTCGCACCAAACTCCAGACCAACTGGGCCGCCCTCCATCCCGGACGGCGGCCCTTTTTCGCTCCCGTAGCCAGTTGAGCCGCGAGATTGAGGACAGCAACGGCCACCGCATGAAATAATAACTATTTTCCATCACCATGCTTCCTCGCACGAACGGTCGGCCCTTTACCGGGGATCCGTCCACCAGGACACAACAGACCCGGGGTCAGGTCAAAATGCACAGACTGGTGCTGACATGCTTCGCCGCAACGGCCGTCTTGCTCGCGCCCTGCGCGCCGGCCAACGCGTGGCAGGCTGCACCGTCGACGCAGGCGACAAGACCCGTCGAGCTGACCACTTTGATCGACCAGGCCAAAGCTGCGATGATGGCCAACCCGGCCGATGCCCTGACGCTTATTGCAGCAGCCGAAACCTTGCTGGACGCCGGTGTTGGCGACAGAGATGCGGGCTCCGATACCGATCTGGCAACGATTTGGTGGCTCGAATCCGAAGCGCTAACGCGCCTGGGCCGGCCAATTGACGCCAAGCCGGTCGCGCTGCGCGCCCTGGCCCAACTTGGCGCAGAGCCGGAACGTACCAAGTTATATGCTGACATCATGGTTTCGCTGGGCCGTATCAACAAATCGACCAGCGAATACGGGCTCGCCTTCGAGAACTTCCAGCACGCTTATGAGGTCTACCGCGCGATCGGCGACAGGCGCAGCGAATCCATCGTGCTCCAATCGATCGGCTCGATTTATACGGATGCACATCAGTATCAGCGGGCGGTGGAATATTATGACGATGCCACGGATCGTTACACCGGGGACCCGGCGCTTGAACTGGCCGCCAACAACAATCTGGGCAATGCCTATCGCGAGCTGGGACAATACAACGAAGCCCTCGAACATTTCGAGCGCGCGCGCGTCCTTGCGGCGGAAATGGGGAGTGGCACGCTACAGGCGAGAATCCTCAACAATATAGCTACGTTACACATTGCATTCGGGGAATTTGAAGCTGCGGCTCAGGCCATCGACACAGCGTTCGCAACGATCGATGACCCGGTGCACAGCGAGTGGGCTCGCTTCCTTTGGGGTGCCCGGGCGAGGATCGCCTATGGGCGCGGCCAATACCGCCTAGCGCAAAGCGATATCGGGCACACATTTGACGGGGTTTCGCTGGATGAAACGACCCAGTCCTTTGCCGAATATCACGCCGCCGCCGCCGATATCTACCAAGCTCTGACGCTGTGGGACCTCGCCGTGCCGCATTTGCGTGCCTTCAAACGTCTTGACGACGAGGGCCGCGACGTTGCCGCCTCGGCGAACACGACCTTGCTGGCAGCCCAGTTCGACTTCGCCGAGCAAGAGCTCCAGATCGAGCAACTTCGGACCGATGGTCTCGAACGGAATTTCGAGCTTGCCAATGCTCGTGCCCGGCAGCGAATGATCGGTCTGAGTGGTTTGCTCGCACTGTCATTCTTCGGGCTGTTCCTGATCTATATCCGCCATCGCAGCTCCCGCGAGCAACAAAGAGTGCTGGAAAAGGCTCTGTATGTGGATCTCGATACCGGCCTGCCGTCGCGCGCAGCCGCTGAGCGCGCCATTGGTGATCTCAGCGAACGCGAGCGCCGTCCGGTCACCCTGATTGCGCTCGGCATCGAAAGACACAAGCATCTGGAAAACGCGCTCGGCTTCGTCAAGGCGTCCCAGCTTAAGACGGTCATGGCAGAACGCATTGCCGAAGAGGTCAATGTCGAACTCGTTACCCTGCTGGCACCGGACATCCTCGGCGTCCTCCTGCCGGTCCCAGACGCGGATGCCGCCCTGCCCGCAGCTGAACAGATGCGCCGGTGTTTCAACACGCCGGTGACGCTGGATGGCGTCGAGATCGACGTCGCGGTGACAGCAGGCCTGTATGCCGGGACCAGTGCCGAAACCTGCGTCAAGAATGCGGTGATTGCGCTCGATCAAGCGCGGGAATCCTGCTGCGCCACCGCGATCTTCGACGCGATAAGATTCGGCGACCCGGAACAGAATTTAACCCTGATGAGCCGGATGCTCGCCGCAACCCGCAATGGCGAGATGGTGATGCAGTATCAACCCAAGCTGCACCTTCCGACGGGCTCCTATCTCGCAGCCGAAGCTCTGTGCCGCTGGACCGATGGCGAACACGGCACGATGTCGCCCGACACATTCATCCCACTCGCCGAAGAAACCGGGCATATCCGCGATTTCACCAAATGGGCGCTTGAACAAGTAGTGCGCGATCAGCACGCCCTACGCGCCGCCGGCCATGACATCACGCTGGCCGTAAACATCTCGGGTTCACTGATATCCGACACGGATTTCGCCGAGCTGGCACTGCGCATTGCACTACAGGCACCAGGCCGCATTTCCTTTGAAGTGACTGAAACAGCCGCGATGCAAAATGCCGAGCGTGCCTTGGCCAATTTGGAAAAGTGGGCTGCGGCTGGCATCAAATTGGCGATTGATGATTACGGCACCGGCCTGTCATCGCTCGCCTATCTCAAAACATTGCCGAGCCATGAGCTCAAGCTCGACCGCGCCTTCGTCACCCATATGGCGTCCTCACAACGGGATCGCATGCTGGTCAAATCCACCTCCGATCTGGCGCACGGCCTCGGTCTGGAAATGACCGCCGAAGGCGTCGAGACACTCGAGGCGCTGGCATTGCTGAAGCTGATCGGTTGCGATTGGGCTCAAGGCTATGTGCTCTCAAAAGCGGTACCACTGGCCGAATTGAGTGAGTTTTTGACCGCGAACCCGGAAATGAAAAACCTGCCCAATATGCCAACGCGAGCCGAAGGTTTGGCAAGGTAAGCCACCTGCGACCTGGCCTGGTCGGCCCGTCACTGAACATAGACGGTGCCATGGCGCGAAATACCGCCAGGCAAGATGAACATCATCGAAGAATTGAAAAATGGTACCGCCTGACCGAATTGAACGGTCGACCTCTAGATCCACATTCTAGCGCTCTAACCAACTGAGCTAAGGCGGCACCGGGCACGCTCCCGTTGGACAGGGCGTGAGGCGCGGGAAACTAGCGCCACCGCCGTGCGGTGGCAACCATGCAATCAGGCGATATGCAGGCCGGCTTCGCCGAACTCAAACATAGCCACGCGCGACCATATGCGCTCGCATCGCCTCGATCCGGTGCTCGTCGGACGGGTGGGTCGAGGCAAACTCCAGTTGGCCACCGGAATGGGTCGTCGACATCGCGATCCAGAAGTCGATCGCTTGGCGCGGATCATAGCCGGCAGCGACCATGTAATCGACACCGAGCCGGTCGGCCTCATATTCGTGTTGGCGCGAATAGGGCAGGATGATGCCCAGGCTGACACCCATCCCGAGAGCGGCGCCAAGCTGGTCGCTATAGGCGATATCGGCATTGCTGTTGAGCGCCGTGGTGACCAGACTCATGCCGATTTGCGCCGCCATTTGCTGGCTCGCGCGTTCCGCCGAATGGCGCCCTGCGATATGACCAATCTCATGCCCCATCACGGTTGCAACGTGATCGTCGGTCTCCATCAGGTCGAGAATGCCCTTGTAGAAGCCGACCTTGCCATTGGGCAGTACCCAAGCATTGACGGTGTCGCTGTCGAAGACAACAAACTCCCAGTTGAGTTGGGTCTGGCCGGAGGCATTGACGATACGGCGACCAACCCGTTCGAGCCGACGCGTATAGGCCGGATCGCGCGAAACGCGCTCACGCTGCAGGCTTTCCTGCCACGCTTGCTCGGATAGTTGCGCCAATTGCGCGTCGGAGACCAGCATGAGCTGACTGCGGCCGAGGGCGGCATTTTCAGCGCAGCCAGCGATGAATGGGATCATCGTTCCCGCCGCCAGACCGATCAGAATTTCGCGACGACGGATCAGCTCGGTCGATTTTCCCTTGTTCACGTCAAACTCCCGCTTCGGTTTCACCTCAATTAACCGTAAGACTATCCCAGCGCCGTGCTTCCGTCTCGTTCCAAATCGATTTGGGGGACATCCGCACGGCAGCGACAAGCAAACGCGCCGGAGCCCGCCATCATGACACGCCTGCTGCAATTCGTTTTCGCCCTGATCGTCATCGTGATCGGCGCGGCCATCATCATCCCCTTCGTGGTCCCCGCCTCCTTCTATCGCGACCAGGTGCAACTGGCCGCTAGCGAAGCCCTGCACCGTGAGGTGAATTTGGGTGGTGATCTCGAACTGAGCCTGTTGCCGCATATCGAATTCCGCGCCAGCCAAGTGTCGATCGCCAATGCGGACGGATTTGGGGACGCGCCTTTCGCAGAGATGGGTGAGATGCGGCTTGCTGTAAAGTTGCGCCCGCTGCTGTCGCGCCAGATCGAAATCACCGAATTCGTGCTGGTCGACCCGGTCATTCGGCTGCAGCAGAGCGGTGCGCGCAATAACTGGACCCTGACCGCAGCGGAACAGAGTGCGCCGGCGTCGGCCGAGCTTGGTTTTCGCCGCCCCGGTGCCCTACCCTTGGATGCAAGCTTTGGCGAAGTGCGAATCGAGAACGGCACCGTCAGTTATTCTGACGAGCGTGAGAGCCATGATGTCACCGGGCTCGACCTTACGATTGGCCTACCCTCGCTCGACGGCCCGATGCAGCTGGACGGAAGCCTGAATGCTGATGGCGAACAACTGAGCTTCAGCGCCCGCATCGCTTCGCTACGCGGATTCTTCGAGGGTCGGCAAACCGGCTTCCTACTCGATCTCGGCGGCAATCTGGTGACCGCTCATTTCGACGGCAATTTCCTAGAGTCCGCTGACCTTTCCCTCGACGGCGCCTTCAATACGACCGTGCCGTCAATCCGCAATCTGGCACGCTTTGCCGGCGTCGAAATGCCAGCGGGCGACAGTTTGCGCCGATTCAGCACCGCCGGGCGCATTGGCGGGGATCCAACCCATATCGCGTTGACCGCCGATACCATTCGCCTCGATGACATCACCGGATCGGGAACGCTGAATGTGAATCTGGAAGCGGACAAGCCCCGTCTTGACGGTGCACTCTCACTAGCGACGCTCGATGTCACGCCCTACCTGCCCGAACCCGCACAAGAGACCAGTGCGGCCGCGGCCGGCATCGCGCCCTGGAGCGAGGCAGCGATCGATCTGGCCGGCTTCGGCCTGGTGAATGCCGATTTGCGGCTCATCGTCGGCTCGCTGAAATTCCGCGATCTTGAGGTCAACGACACGCGCTTGCGGCTGCGGATCCTCAATAACCGGCTGGAAGCGAATCTGACCCAAATCGCGCTCTATCAGGGCCAAGGCACCGCAGATATCGTCGTTAATGGACGCACGCGCACCCCGAGTTACTCACTGCGCGCAGACCTGACAGGCCTCGACGCGCAACCTTTCCTGACAGCAGCCGCCGGCTTTGAACGGCTACGCGGGATTGGTAATATCGAGCTCGCCTTCACCGGGTCAGGGCAGAGCCAGGCGGCAATCATGCAAAGTTTGGCCGGCAATGGCCAGTTCAGTTTCGCCGATGGCGCGATCACTGGAATCAATGTCGCCCAGACGATCCGCAATGTCAGCAGCTTCGTCTCGGGCAATGGCAATGCATCCGCGAGCGATCCGGCGACTCCGGCCGCCACCGGCGAGATGGCACAGACCGATTTCAGCGCCCTCACCGGCAGCTTCACGGCGACTAGCGGACGCATCACCAATACCGACCTGCTCATGCTCAGCCCGCTCCTACGGATCACGGGCGCAGGCTGGGTCAACCTGCCTGATCAAACTGTTGACTACCGGCTGCAGCCACGCGCCGTCGCCTCAATCCAGGGTCAGGGCGGCGATCGCGACCTGCAGGGCATCACCGTGCCGGTGCGTATTCGCGGCAGTTTCAACAATATTGCAGTCGGCGTCGATACCGAAGCCGTCGGCCAAGCTTTGCTCTCCGGCGTCGTCAGAAATGCGCTGGGCGGCAGCAGCGGCGCGGCCACAACGCCCGAACAGGCCGTTCGCAACACCCTGCTCAACGCGCTCGGCCTGAGCAGCGATAGCGCCAATAATCCACCGGCCGGCAGCGAACCCACCCAACCCCAGGCCGAGGATCCGGCACAGCAACTTCTGCGCGGTCTGTTCAATCGGGGCCGCGCGACCCCGCCACCAGATCCCGCCCCGGCCGACGCACCTGCAGACCCACAATAGCCAGACAATTGAAGCCCTTGTCCGGGCCTTTGGGGCAAGGTCGCACCGGCTGCCCGAGGGCGTGAATTCGAGATGAATACATCAGTGAACTCCAGTTCACCCTGCGCGTTCCATCATTCTTGCGATACACTCACAATCCTGACCGAGGGAGATCACCGATGACGATACGCCACCGACTAACAGCACTGGCTGCACTGGTATTCGCAGGCGCCGCTGGCACCGCGAACGCGCAAGAGATCATTCTCTACGACCAACCAAATTTTCAGGGCCAGAACCTCACCATCAACCGTGCGACCAGCGATTTGTCTGCGATGCGCTTCAATGACCGCGCCAGCTCATTGCGCGTCGTCTCCGGTCAATGGGAACTGTGTGTCGATGCCAATTTCAGTGGCGGCTGCTTCACCTACTCCGGTCAAGAAGCCAATCTCGGCCGCTATGACAATATCTTTACGGCGCTGCGTCCCGTGGCGCCCAATTCGAATGGCGGCCGGCCTGGCGGACCACAGGGCGGCGGCGATTCACTGACGCTTTATTCCGGCCCCAATTATTCGGGTCGCGCCGTCACCCTCACCGACGCCCAACCGGATTTGAACCGGCTTGGTTTCAACGACGCCACACAATCGATCCGCTATAGCGGCCGCGGCAGCTGGCGCGTTTGTGATGACGCCAATTATGGTTCGCCCTGCATGCAAGTCAGCGGCGATCTGCCTCAGATCGGCGGCGGCCTCGCCGGTCGGATCAGCTCGGCCGCGCCCGATTACAATGCTGGCCCAGGACGCCCCGGCTCGCCGGGTGGAAATTACGGTCCGCAACCGCGTAATGGTGTGTGGCTGTTCGACGGAACCAATTTCACTGGCCAACGCCTCGACGTCCAACAGGACACGCCCGATCTCGATCGGATCGGCTTCAATGATCGCGCCGACAGCCTGGCCGTCGCCCGCGGTGAGACCTGGCAGGTCTGCGAGCATTCGGACTTCCGTGGACGTTGCGAATATTTCGAAGGCGATAGCGTCGAGGACCTGACGACCTACTATCTACGAAACACAATCTCCTCCTTGCGCCGTGTCGATGGCAATTACGGACAGTCCGGCAATGGCTATCCCGGGCCAGGCGGCGGAGCGGGTTATCCCGGACCGGGCGGTGATCGCGGCATGAATGTGCGCGGCGGCATTCGCGGCGTCGATGCCACCTTCTTCGCCCGTCCGGAAATCAATGGAATGGGCGTCGACCGATGCCTTGGGACCGGCGGGCGTTTCTGCGATGAGGAAGTCGCACGCCGGGTCTGCCGTGCGGCGGGCTATAGCCAGGCCGCCCATTTCTCGGTCGACCGCTATAATCGTAGCCGGACTTGGTTCATTGGCGAGAACGCTGAATGCCGGGCCGGGCGTTGCGAACCGATGGTGGATCTGCTCTGCACCAACTAGTCGCAGGCCCCGCAGATGAATTGAGGCGATGCCGTCCCTGGCTCCAGGGGCGGCATCGTCTTGTTGTCCGCAGCCCTGCGGCGATTCGATCATTTCGCTGCGGGCTGATGCGACCTATATTGACTTCGTTCAACAGCCAGCCACGCTCAGGATGTTCGCTATGCCCGTCAATGATCCCGTCATCGCCGAACAGACCCCGGCTGCGGACTTCACAATCGAGCAGAAATGGGATCGCTATACCGGCGAGGAACACGCGATCTGGACCACGCTTTACGAACGCCAGATGAAGGTCCTCGCTGGCCGCGCCGTCCCGGAATTCTTCAAGGGACTCGACCTGCTCAACCTGAATGAAGGCGGAATTCCTGACTTCCGCCGGGTCAATGAAAAGCTCGAAAAACTGACCGGCTGGACGGTCATCACCGTGCCTGGCCTGATTCCGGAAAAGGAGTTTTACGAACATCTCGCCAACCGGCGCTTTGTCTCGGGGCGCTTCATTCGCGATGGCGAGAAACTCGACTACCTGCCCGAGCCCGATATTTTCCACGACGTGTTCGGCCACGTCCCACTGCTGACGCAGCCAATCTTTGCCGATTATATGGCCGCCTATGGCCGCGGCGGGCTTCGTTCCATCGGCTTCGACGCGATCAAGCACATGGCTCGACTCTACTGGTACACTGTGGAGTTTGGCCTGATCAACACACCGGAAGGCCGCCGGATCTATGGCGCCGGCATTGTCTCCTCCCGCGCAGAATCAATCTTCAGCCTGGAGGCCCGCTCGCCGAACCGGATCCATTTCGACCTCGAACGCATTATGCGAACGGATTATCGCTATGATGATTTCCAGCAGAGCTATTTCGTGGTCGACAGCTTCCAGGAGCTGATGGACGCGACCTATCAGGACTTCGCCCCGATCTACGACCGCCTGCCCGGCATGAGCGAATTGAAGCCGTCCGACACCCTCGCTGGCGACAAGATCTACAGCGAAGGCACGCAGGAATATGCGCAAGCCGGTGGCTTGCTCGCCAAGGCCGAGGCACTTTAGGCGCAGACCAGACGCCGACGTCCATCTGGCAAGACTTCTATCGAGATCGCATCCGTGGCCACAATGGCAGCTTCCAGCTTCGCGCTGGAAATCGGTTTGACGATGTAGAAGCTGGCACCGACCGCGCGGCAATTCGCTTCCATGTCCGGATTTCGTGCGCCGGAATAAGCGCCGATGACACCGCCGTGAAGAGTTTTTGCCGCCAACTCGATAAACTCCACCGGGTCATCCCCCGCCAGCCCCATATCGGTCAGGACGAGAATCGGTCCGCCAGCACGCCGGTACAGATGAGCCAGCGCATCCTCGGGGTGCGCAAAGCTCTCGAGGTCGAGGTCAAACCCGGCATCTTCGAGATCCGTCCTGAACAGAAAATGCTCGTCTGGATCATCATCGACCAAAATGATTGGAACGGTCTGGCTCACACCCTGTCCTTGCAGCGGCCGCGAGCGACCTGCGGCGATACGACCCTGATTCGGTCTTGATGAACGACCAAATCTCGACGCAATCCCCTAATCGCGCTGGAACGGGTAGAAATCCGGTCCCAAATCGAGCAGGACCGTCAAGGCATCGAGCGCTTGGCGGCTTTCCACCAAGAGCTGCGGGTCGGCCAAGTCGGCCGGCGCCAGCGCCTCGCGGTAATGCGTCGCGCCCCAGGTATTGAGCGCCTCGAACAGGGCGGGCGTCATGATCGTATTGGCTGAGAGTGACGCGCGTTCAGTCTCGGTCAGCACGACGCGCAATCGCAGACAGGCAGGCCCGCCGCCATTACGCATCGACTGTCTGACGGAAGCGAAGCGAACGGCGCCGATTGGGCCATTGCCGCTAACCAGACGCTCACAATAGGCTCGGGTCGCGGGGTTTTCGCGGGTCTCCTCCGGGGCGAGCAGAACCAGACGGTCCTCGCCGGGGATTTGCAGCAGTTGCGAATTGAAGAGATAGGAGGTGATGGCATCAGCCAGCGAGACCTCGCTGGCCGGCACTTCGACGAAATCCGGTTCGAACAAACCCTCAGCCGCACGCCTCACTGCGGCAATCATGCCGCTGCGATCCTCGAATGCCTGCTCATGGTAGAACAGGCAGGTCCCGGTACCGACGCAGACGACATCATTGTGAAAGGCCCCGGCCTCAATCGCCGTGCGCGACTGTTGCAACAAGATTGTGCGCTCCGGATCAAGATCGTGCCGCCGCGCAATCGCCTCACAGGATTGGCGCGTCTGCCGGGCGGGAAACCGGCCCTCATAACTCGTGGCCGCATCACGGCCCCAAACCAGCAGCTCGACACCGGGCGCGCCATGGCGCTCGCACAGGCGCACATGATTGGCGGCGCCCTCATCAGCGAAGTCAGATTGATAAGGCAGCGGTTCGTGGACGCAAAAGTGCTCACGATCAGCAAATATTCGCGCCAATGCCCGACGGGTCTGCGGCGCCTCGATGGCGCGGTGTCCCGTGGTCAAGAGATTGGCCGGTGTAAAATGTACACGGCCATCGGCACTGTCGGCCGACGGTGAGACCATGGCCGCATTGGCGGCCCACATCGCAGAGGCCGAACTGGCCCGGCGCAACAGGTGCGGCGCTTCGCGCGAAACCTGCTGGATAATCTCAGAATCACTGCCGGAAAAGCCGAGCGTCTTGAGCAAGGGCAGGAAGGGCCGTTCATGCGGCGGCATCACGCCTTGCAGCAGGCCGATATCCGAGAGGGATTTCATCTTGGCGATGCCCTCGAGCACCGCTTCGCGCGGCGAGGAAGTCAGCCCTTCACTGCGCGCGCTGGCCAAATTGCCTTCAGACAAGCCGCCATAATTATGGGTCGGCCCTACCAGACCGTCGAAATTGGCTTCAATGGCAGTCATCGCGCGCGGCCTCTCTGGATTTAGTCAATGCCCTTGATGGCCATGTATTCCGGTTCCGGCGCCGCTTGGGTCGCGACGGGAAAAGCGCAATAATCGGCGGCATAATAGGCGCTCGGGCGCAAATTGCCCGACTGGCCCGGCCCACCGAACGGCATGTTCGATGCGGCGCCACAGGTCGGCCGGTTCCAGTTGACGATGCCGGCCCGACTCTCGACCCAAAAGCGCTCCCACAGATCGCGGCTGTCAGAGACCAGTCCCGCAGACAAGCCATAGGCAGTGCCATTGGCGACCAGCATCGCGTCGTCAAAACTGGCGACGCGCGTCACCTGCAACATTGGTCCGAACACTTCCTCATCGGGCACATCGATACCGGTGACGTCGAGCAGGCCGGGGCGCAGGAAAGCATCGCCCAGCGCGACACGCTCGACTTTGCGCAGCGCTACCGCACCGCGCGCGATCAGATCGTCCTGGGCGTCGAGCACGCCCTGCGCCGCATGCGCCGAAACCAGTGGTCCGATAAAGGGCTGCTCCGCATCATTCCATTTGCCAATGGTCAAGCGGTCGGCAAGATCGATAATCGCGGCGATCACGGCATCGCCCGCTTCGCCGCGCGGAACGATCAGCCGGCGCGCACAGGAACAGCGTTGGCCTGCCGTGATGTAGGCCGAGTGTACTGCAATACTGGCGGCGGCGCGCGCATCGGCGGCGTCCCAGATCACCAGCGGATTATTGCCGCCCATTTCGAGCGCCAGCTGAATATCAGGACGGCCGGCGAATTTCTCGTGAATGAATTTACCCGTGCCCCAAGAGCCGGTGAACAGGACGCCGTCCAGCTCTGGATTGTCCAGGGCAGCCGCACCGGTATCGCGCGCGCCCTGCACCAGATTGATGACGCCAGACGGCAGCCCGGCAGCATCCCAAGCGCGGATCATCGCTTCGCCGACGCCTGGCGTGATTTCCGAGGGTTTGAAGACGATCGTATTGCCGGCGATCAGAGCCGGAACGATATGACCATTGGGCAGATGACCGGGGAAATTATACGGGCCCAGCACAAACATCACGCCCAATGGCTTGTGCGCCATGCGGGCAAAGCCGAAGGCGGTGTCAGTCTCATGGCCGCCGCTGCGGTCGGCATGGGCGGCGATGGAAATATCAATCTTGCCGATCATCGCTCCGACTTCACCAGCCGTCTCCCACAACGGCTTGCCGGTTTCGCGAGCAATAAGATCGGCAAGTTCGTCCTTGCGGTTACTCAGCTCATCCTTATAGCGTCCAACCGCCGAGATGCGGTCAGCCAAGGGCATCCGGCCCCAGGCAGGAAAGGCTGCGCGGGCTGCCTCAAAGGCATCCGCGACATCGCTGACGCCTGCGGCCTGGCCTTTCCAGACCAGCGTATCATCGGCCGGATTGGTCGAGGTGAAAGCGGCAGCGCTACCATCGCGCCAATGTCCATTGATGAAATTCATTCTGTTACCTCTGACGCCGCCAGAAACGGGCGCGCTCTCCGTCTTGCAAATCCATCGCCTGCATCACCTCGTAGGAGATACCCAGCATGTCACCCTCGTCGACGGCCTCAACGGCACAGGTGCGGAAATCCTCAAGCCGGTCGGTAGACAATATTCCTTGAACACCACCAGCAGTCGTCGCGGCGCGAACCGTCACGACGCGGCTTTCGCGAAGGGTACGGATATTTTCCGTCCAATTCGAGACCAGCGGACCGCCATCGAAAATATCGACATAGCGATCATAGTGAAAACCTTCCCAGCGCAGCAAATTCATCGCGCCGGCACCGTCACGATGGGTCTGGCCGATCAGACTGCGTACGGATTCAGGCAGGAGATCGACATAGATCAAATGCTGCGGTCCAAGGTCGAGGATGAACTGGTTGTCGGTCGAGGCGCTCAGGCGGTCAGCCTCATCGAAATCCATGTGAAAGAAGGGTCGCGAGACGTAGTCGAAAAACGGTGAGGAACCGTCATCGAGCACAACGCCGCGCAATTCGGCGAGAACCTTTTCGCCAAAGCGGTGCGGCGCGGCAGCCATCAGCAGATAGCGCGACTGGGCCACCAAGCGACCGGCACCACCGCCACGCCCGGCCTCCGATACGAAGAGCGTACCAACCTCGGTCGAACCGGCAAAATCATTGACCAGCAGCATCGCGTCCATGTCGAAACGACGCTGGGCGTCGACGGAATGTTGGGCAATGGTGATGACCTTGAAATCCCAATAGGGTTTGGAAACGCCAACCATCGCCTTGATTGCCGAACAGCCCACGATCCTGCCGCTCTCTGTGTCTTCGAGCATCAGCTGATAAGTATCCTCCGTCTGCCCTTCCGGGTTCGACAGATAGGCGGCTTCTGATTTCTCGAGCCGCTCGGCCAGCACATCCCTGGAAACGGACAGGCTGGTGAAGCCAGTCCCGGCCTCATCGGCCAGCTGGCTCATGGCATCGATATCAGTCGCCTTGGCAGCGCGTACGATCAGCATAATTTCCCCCGCCCGGTCAGGCTTGTTGTTGCACCAAGGCGCGCGCCTCGCGGACGTCAAACTCACCGCGCGCGAATTTCATCAGCATCACAGCCGAGAGTTTGGACCGCTCGGCAAAGCTTGATAGTTTGGCGATCTCACGGTCCGAATGGATATCGGCACCGCGCACCCCCAGTGTATCGACATTCGGACAGCCCGCGGCCCACAAATTATTGCCCTCACAGACGCCGCCAGTATCCTGCCAGCGAATGTCCAAACCCAGGCTCGAGCCGGCCGCGCGGGTCCAGTCGAACATTTTCGCATTCGCCGGGCTCATCGGCTTGGGTGGGCGAGTAAAGCCGCCATATAGCTCGGCGCCGATGCCGTCGCGGATGCGAACCATGTCGAGCAGACGCTCAAGCTCGGCCAGCACCCAGATGCGGTCATTCTCGGTCTTGACCCGGATATTGAAGCGCACGACGGCATTGTCGGGCACGACATTGGGCGGGCCACCGCCATCAATCCGGGCGAGATTGAAGGTCACGTCCTCGCGGCGGCCGTTCAGCGCGTCCAGCTCAAGCCCAAAGGCGCAGGCGGCTGCGAGCGCATTGCGGCCGAGATGGTGTTCGCGGCCAGCATGAGCAGCGCGGCCGGTCAGCTTGAGCGACCAATTGCCCGATCCCTTGCGGGCGCCAGCCAGCGACCCATCGGCCAGAGCCGGCTCATAGGTCATGCCGATATCGGCGCGTGCGCCCAGCTCAGCCAGAACCAGTGCGGAACCAAGCGAGCCGATCTCCTCATCTGGACTGATCAGAACATCGATTCCGATCTGGTCCTTCCAAGGCGAACGTTGCAGGCCGAGCAGACCGTGCAGCATCACCAGAATACCGCCCTTCATGTCGGCAACACCGGGTCCGTTGAGGGTATCGTCATCCCACAACTTGGTGGCCTGGAAGGCGCTGGAGACCGGAAAGACGGTGTCATGGTGGCCGGTCATGGCGATGCGGATCGGCGCGTCCGGGCGGATACGACAGCGAAAGGACGGCGTGTAGGGTTGTTCGTGCACGCGGCCATCGGGCTCGACAACCGTGGAGGGTTGGAGATCAACAGCCTCAATGCGGGCATCATCGAGTTCGCCAAAGGCCGTAACCAGACAGCTACGCATCCGCTCCAGCCCGTCCGCATTACGGCTACCGGAATTGATCGCCGACCAAAGCTTGACGGTCTCGATCATCGCCTCGCTGCGCGTGTCGATCCAGTCAAGGACCGCGCATTCGTCGGCATTGAGCTCCAAAGGATTCAGCATGGCTCAGTGATACTGGTTTAAAATGCGCGGTCTAGCCCCGGCAGACATACGCGCCGGGGCTAGACCGCTGAAACTGTATCAGACCTTGTCGAGCGCCTGTTTCAAATCGGCGATGAGGTCATCGGGGTTTTCGATGCCGACCGAGATGCGCACCAGGCCCTCGGAGAAGCCCTGACGTTTGCGCAGTTCGGGATCGACGCCGCGGTGGGTGGTCGAACCCGGATGACAGATCAAGGTCTCGGTGCCGCCAAGGCTGACCGCAAGCTTCATCACCTGCAGCGCATTGAGCATGCGAAAGGCGCTCGCTTCGTCGGCAAGATCAAACGCGAAGGTCGAACCGGCCGACGTGCATTGCGCCTTGAAGATATCGGCATCGCGATTATCCGCGCCGAGAAAGCCGAGATAGCGCACGCGCTTGATCTTGGGATGATCGCGCAAGAAGGAAGCGACCTTTTCGGCACCGAGCGCAGCAGCATCCATGCGGATCTTGACGGTCTCAAGCGAGCGCAGCAGCATCCAGCACGTGTGCGGGTCGAGATTGGTGCCGAGATATCCCCGCAGGCTGCGTACCAACGCCATCGCTTCCGATGCGCCGAGCGCCGAGCCGGCAATCAGATCGCTGTGACCGCCGACATATTTGGTCAGCGAGTAGACCAGCACATCGGCGCCCAACTTGAGCGGTGCCTGGCCAACCGGGCCAAGGAAGGTGTTGTCGACGACAATCCAAGGGCGCTTGCCCTGCTTTTCTGCGATCAGATCGGCGATGCGATTACACGCTGCCAGATCGACCAGATCATTGGTCGGGTTGGTCGGTGTTTCCGTGTAGATGACCGAGACTGGGCCGAGCGCCATGGCGGAGTCTGCCGCAGCGCGGATCTCCGCCTCTTCGGCACCAGCAAAAAAGTCGACACTCTGAATACCGTAATTCGGCAGAAACTTGCGCAACAGGCTTTCAGTGCCGCCATAGAGCGGAGTCGATTGCAGAATTACCGAGCCGGAATGGGCCAGCGCCATCAACGTCGTTGAGATCGCCGCCATGCCCGACGAAAACACTGCGGCCTCTTCAGCACCGTCATACAGGGCGAGACGGTCCTCCAACACTTCCATGTTCGGATTGTTGAAACGCGAATACATCAGGCCGGCCGATTCCGGATCGCCCTCCTGGGCCTGACCCAGCGAGACACGGAAGAATGATGCTCCGGCCTCAGCGCTTTCGAACGCAAAAGTCGATGTCAGGAAGACAGGCGGCTTGATCGACATTTCCGAGAGCTTTGGGTCGTAGCCATAGCTCATCATTTGGGTTTCGGGGCTCAGCGTGTGGCCGGCCACGTCATGTTTGCGGTAGGGCTTGTCGGGTTTACTCATCGGAATATCCTCGAATTCGCGCGCGGTGGGGCCACCGCGCTGCGTGTCGGGGCGATTAGAACCAGCTTCCGGCGCGGGTCAAGTCTCTCCTGAAGACGCCGGAGAAAGCCTCCATATCTGCTCAGTTTTCCCGCAAATCGAACACGATTATTCCAAAAAAAAGGGCGGCCCGGCAATAAGCCGGACCGCCCGATTTCAGTCATCACACCCAAGATTAGTTGAGGACGATGATCACTTCTGCACGACGGTTGAGCGGCTCGCGCGCACCGTCTGGCGTCTGAACCGCATTGCGGGTTTCGCCGAAGGCTTCCAGCGAGATCGTGCTGGCTGGGACGCCGAGGCGAACCAGTTCGTCACGAACCACGCGGGCCCGACGCTCGGACAGACCCACATTGTAGGATGCTGAACCGGAACGGTCGGTAAAGCCGGAGACGGAAACACGTGTCACGCCGCAAGAACCGCGCTGGTTCGAAGCTTGTGCGATAACCGCACGCGCTTGATCCGTCAGGTCCGCACGATCCCACTCAAAGTAGACTGGGAACTGCACGTCATTACACACGACCGCTGGTGGTGGTGGTGGTGGCGGCGGTGGCGGTGGCGGTGGCGGTGGTGGCGGTGGAGGAGGCGGAGGAGGCGGAGCCGCGAAGGAATAACGCAGACCGATCCAAGCTTCATGTCCAGCAAGCGCGTCAACGCTCACACCTGGGTTGAAGTCAGAGCCACCAGCCGAGAAATACCGGTACTCGGTATCCAGAGTCAGGCGCTCGGACAGTTCCCAACCGATGCCGGCCATGACTTGCCAAGCAAACGGAGTGTCATTGCCAGTAGCAACCACATAGTCAGCCGGAGTCGGATTTGGAGGCATCGTGCCTGCAGACCAACCCGCAAGCGAGCCGTCTACACGAGCAAGACCAACGCCAGCACCGATATATGGGTGATAGTTGCCTTCAGGATTGAAATCGAAAATGGCGTTCGCCATGACCGACCAGATCTGAAAATCGCTGAGGCTATTTTCAAAGCTGCCGACAGCGCCAGTATTGTTGTAGCGCTGAGCAAGCTCACCTTCGAAACGGAAGCCGTCGGCCCATTCATAGCCCAGAGCAACGGCTTCGCGCCAATTGCCCTTGCCATTGATTTCGCCATTCAGCGAGCCGGATACATCAGTGTCGCCTGGTCCGCCGTAACCGACAGCACCACGACCGTACCAGCCTTCGTCAGCAAACGCGCTAGGAGCCGCTGCCAGGAAGGCTCCGACGGCGACCGCCGTAAAAAGCCGATTTTTCATTATACCCCCTCCGGAGGCTCGCGCCTCCTTGGTGTGAAAATGCATTTCCGGAATCATTCCGGAAAAGTTCGGAAATACCCACTTCGAGTATTTCCCATGTAATTCAATACAACAAACTGTCTGCCTTCGCTACCGTGAACTCCAGAAAAACACGTATTCGGTGCATATTCCTGATGCCGTTGCAGAGACGCTACACCTTTACGGCGAAAGCAGGGCAGACCTTGCTGGGCAATAGGGGTCGACATGGCGGGCAAGGCCTCCGGGATCATGACGAAGCGGCCAGCGAGCACTCATTTTTGATGGTCAGATATGCCGCCAGGTACAGATGCTGCAGTGCGGCGTAAAAAAGGCGCGCCTCCGGCAGCCGGGCTGGAATCACACCTCAATTGCCCGCAGATGAAACCGTAGCGCGGCGAGAAATTCGCGACCAGCCGGTCTCGGCGGCGGCGGCATAGGCCTGTTGGTACCGATCAATCAGGCCATCGTCGCGGTGATAGAGATCGTTGAGATAGCGGACCTCGCCATCGGCATCGCCAACAACGGTCCAGTAATTGATGTGAACCGGCATCCGCTCATCAAGCCAGACAACAGTCGGCGTGCTGCCGGCGGCGACCTGCTCGATCCTGTCGCCATCCCAATCCGCCTGCCCGCTCAGCACCCATTGCGCCAGCAACAGCGGATCGCGGACCCGGATGCAGGCCGCAGAGAAGTCGCGGCGGGTTTCGGAAAAGCGGTCGCGCTCGGTCGTGTCGTGAATGTAGACATTATAGCTATTGGGAAAAATAAACTTCACTTCGCCCATCGGATTTGTCGAACCCGGCGGTTGCGACATCCGGTAAGGCCAGTTACGGCCCCAGCGGCTCCAATCGATATCATAGACCGAGATCTGGGAGCCGTTGGCGTCATAAATCCGAAAACCGAGCTGCGCCGCAAGACCGGGATTGCGCCGGAATGACTGGAAGCGGGTCTGCGCCAGCCCACCGGGTATACCCCACCACGGGTTGAGAACGATATACTGCATGTCCTCGGAAAACTCAGGGGTCGAGCTGACTTGCCGGCCGACCATAACCTCAAATTGCCGTGCCAAACGACCGTCTTCCCAAGCCTCAAGCGAGAAATCAGCCAAGTTTACCCGAATGTTACGACGTCCCGGCGTCCGCGACTGCCAGCGGCGCTGCTCCAAATTAACCCGCAACTGCGCCATCCGGGCTTGAGGCGTCACATTGAGCTGCTGCAGGGTCGGCCGGTCCAACTGGCCGGAGGGCGAAAGATTGGCCCGTCCCTGATAGCGCCGCACTGCCGTTTCGAGGCGAAGATCGAAAGGGTCGCCCGCACTCCAGTCTTCGCGATAGAGGCCGACTGCGGCGAGTCGGGCGCGCAATTGATCCACCCGGGGCCCACGGTCGGCGGCGACGAGGGTCGGACCGTCTTCGATTTGCGGCCAGATCGGCTGCAGAGCCATCAAGCGCAGCATTTCAGCGCGCAAAATCTGGTAATCGCGCAAATCGGGAGCCAACGCGTCCAGCGCCTCCCCGAGGCGGCCCTCAACCAGCGCGCGATCAAGAGTGCGGTGCAGCGCAGCAGCTTCCGCTGGATCAAGGAGTCTCGGGTCGTGCGTTTCTGAGTCGATCAACCCGTATCGAAGCCAGCCGCCAAAGCGCATGAAAGCTTGTGACGCCAGCACGGCGCGCGTCTCGTGGGGGATCGTCGGGTCGAGCAGATCTTGCGCGGAGCGATCCAGCGACGGTAGGCCGTGGCTGGGAGAATCGAACAAGGCCGCCGCGACCTGCCCGATCATCGCCTCGCTCCAACCTGTCCCTGCCGTCATCGATACGCCTGGACGGACCGGAGCCTCCGCCCCGTCCATTGCAAGGGCCGGCGCCAAATTCATCGGTCCCGCCGCGGCAACACATAGCAATATCAGCGAAAATAGTGTTCGAAGCACGCTTGGCCCCTCCCCGAACCCGCGAGGACGTTAACCATATTCGGCGATGACAGGAAGCCTGTTCGGCGAATTCTCTTGACGTCAGGACTCGAGCTGCTCTTCGGCATCCTCGGCCATCAACTCAGCGAGGGAGACGGCCCTGGAGCGCGCCTTCTCCATATAGGCGGCATTGTCGAATACATCGGTATCGGCGTCCCACAGTTCGAATAATTGGCGCAGACTTTCCTCGTCATGAGAGGCGAAGGCCTTGACCTTGCCTGCAGCCCGACTTGACGAATGCCCAAGGAATTCGAGCGCCTGTCGTCCCGCTTCCAGCGAAGACCCGAATAATTCCCGAATCGCACTGTCGGCACCGGCCGCGTAAAGTTGATAGACGTGCTCACGGCTGGCAGCCCTCGCGATCACGCGCACATCCGGATAGCGCTGCTTGACGTGCTGAACCAGCTCGACCGCGCGTTCATTATTGTCGGTCGCGACAATCAGGAGTTTTGCCTTGGCGATACCGGCCGCCTCCAGCAAGCCCGGTCGCAGCGCATCGCCGTAATAGACTCGGATCCCGAATTTGCGCAGCCCTTCGATATGTGAGGGCGAATTGTCGAGCACGACCGGTTTTTGACCGTTCATCACCAGTAATCGATGGATGATCTGGCCGAACCGCCCCATCCCGGCAATGATGACCGGGGCTGCCTCCTCGATCTGATCGGCCTCGCGCTGCGGCTCGCGGCTGCGCGAGACATGGGGCGAGACCCAGCGTTCGAACACGATCATGATCAGCGGTGTCGCCATCATGCTCAACGCCACCACCAGGCCGGTGATGTTGGCCGTATGGTCAGGCAAAACCCGCACGCCGACGGCGTAGGTCAAGAGGACGAAACCGAACTCGCCGCTCTGGGCCAGGGAGAAGGTGAACAGCCAGCGGGCATGTCCGTGAATCCGGAACACGACGGCCAAGCCCCACAGGATGAGCCCCTTCACCAGGATCAGGGCCAGTAACAGGCTGGCGATCAGGACCGGCGACTGGGCCAGAAGCCCAAACTGCATCCCCGCCCCAACCGTAATAAAGAAGACACCGAGCAGCATTCCCTTGAAGGGTTCGAGCACACTGACCAGTTCATGGCGATACTCGCTGTCTGCCAACACGACGCCGGCCAGGAAAGTACCGAGCGCGGCCGACAGTCCGACCCAGCCCATCAACAGGGCCGTCGCGATGACCAGTAACAGGGCGGCGGCGAAGAAGATTTCATGCAGGCCGGTGCGGCCGATGACGCGAAACACGGGCCGGGTCAGATAGCGCCCAACCAAAATCACCAGCGAGACAGCAGCGAGCGTGAGCAGAGCCTGTCCCCAGGACGGCAGGCGCGCAATCAGGCTCTGCGGGCCGATCACCGCTTCGACGTTTTCGGTCGTCAGTAAAGCGGCGGCGCCTGGCATTTCGCCCGTGCCGGCGCCTGGCATTTCGCCTGTCCCGACGCTCATCGCCAGCAGCGGCATCAGAGCGAGCATCGGGATCACAGCGACGTCCTGGAACAGCAGGACCGAGAACGCCGACTGTCCGCCCTCGCTGCGCAGCCAACCCTTTTCGCCGAGCGTCTGGAGCACGATGGCGGTCGAGGACAGCGACAGGATCATGCCCAGCGCGATGGCGACTTGCCAATCAATCCCCAGCGCCAGACCGCCACCGAGCGCCAGAGCGGTCACCAAAACCTGCAAGCCACCCAGCCCGATCAACCGGACCCGCATGTCCCAGAGCAGGCGTGGCTGCAATTCCAGCCCGACCATGAACATCATGATCACGACGCCGAATTCGGCGAAATGCTGTACGTCCTCGGTATCCGATCCGACCAGTTCGAGCAGCGGGGCAATCGCGATCCCGGCCAGCAAATAGCCCAGCACCGAGCCGAGCCCGAGCCGGTGGGCAATCGGCACGGCGATCACGCCGGCCCCGAGATAAATAGCCGCCTGAAGCAGAAATGATTCCATGGGCGGCACAGTGCGCGCGCGGCGGGCAAAGCTCAATCGGGCGGGGATGGGAAATATTGGTAAATTGGGGAAATTCGACCTGCTACTACTACTATTATCAGTGCTGCGCAGAACCGCGGGCGATCAGCAAGATAACACGGCGCGACATGGCGGGGACAAGGCCCGTTCCTGAGCAACTGACAGGGGCGCAAATCGGTGTTACCTCTGGGCGGCAATCGGCACGTTTTCGGGGGAAGTCTCATGCATGCATCGTTCAAATTCGGCTTGGCGCTGGCGCTGGCCACCAGCCTAGTCGCCTGTAACAATCCCGGCCCGGCACCTGAGACAGACACCGCCGCCGCCCTCGAAGCCACGCACTTCACCGTCCTGGTCGGTGGCACCGAGATCGGCGCGCTGGACGTCACCCCCTCAGACACCGGCTATGGCGTCGAATTCGAGTACCGCAATAATGGCCGCGGCCCGACGATCAGCGAAAGCGTCACCCTCGATGCTGACGGCATGCCGACTGATTGGGTGATCGATGGCGCCTCGACCTTCGGCAATCCGATCCATGAGCGCTTCGAATTCGAAGACAACCAGGCCAGCTGGACCGATGCGACCGGAAGCGATCAGGCCGTGCTGGAAGATACGGCCTTCTACGTGCCCCAGGATGGCAGCCCCTATTGGCTCGCCATCGCAGCGCGGGCCCTGATGGCCGCCGGCGACGCCGGTCTGCCCGCCCTGCCCGGCGGCGAACTTCATCTCAACCAGGTCGATGATCTGACCGTCACCGATGGCACAACACCGCGCGATGTCACCGTCTATGCCCTCTCAGGCACCAGTACGGACCCGACCTATATCATCATGGATGGCGAAGCCTTTTTCGCCCTCGTCTCGCCAGGTTTTGCCATCCTCGAGGCGGGCTATGAGGCCGAGGATGAGCGCCTGCGCGGACTCGCCGCGCATTATGGCGCCAGCCGGCTGGAGGACATCCAGTCGCGCGTCGCCCATAATTATGAAGCGCCTGTTCGCATCCGCAATGTGCGCGTGTTCGATCCGCAAAGCCTGACGTTGGGCGAGCCGGTTTCGGTCGTCATCGAGGGTGACCATATCTCCGCCATTGACGGTCTGGACATCGCCACTCGCAGCGGCGAAGTCGAGATCGACGGCGCTGGCGGCAGCCTCCTGCCCGGCATGTTCGAAATGCATGCCCATCTCGGCGAAAACAGCGCCATCCTCAACGTCGCGGCCGGCATTACCAGCGTGCGCGATATGGGCAATAATAACGACGTTCTCGACGCCCTGATCCACCGTATCGAAGCGGGCGATCTGGCCGGCCCACGCGTTTTCCGCAGCGGCTTCATCGAAGGACAAAGCCCGTTCAGCTCGAATAACGGCATTCTCGTCAGCAGCGAGGAAGAGGCCGTCGCGGCGGTCAACACCTATGCGCAAAGCGGCGATTTCATCCAGATCAAGATTTATAACTCGATGAATCCGGACTGGGTGCCGGCGATGATCGAAGCCGCCCATTCCCAGGGCCTGCGCGTGGCCGGCCATGTCCCCGCCTTCACCAATGCCGACGCGATGATCGCGGCGGGCTATGACGAGATGACCCATATCAACCAGGTCATGCTCGGCTGGGTGCTGGAGCCGGGTGAAGATACCCGCTCCCTGCTGCGCCTGACCGCGCTGCGCCGCCTGCCGGCGCTCGACCTCACCAGCGAGCCGGTCCAGAACACGATCAATGCGATGGCGACGCGCGGCGTTGCGATCGATCCGACCCTGGCCATTCACGAAGCCCTGCTCCTGTCACGCAATGGCGAGCTCTCGCCGGGCATGGTTGATTTTATTGATCACATGCCGGTCGATGATCAGCGCCAGGCCCGCAGCGCCTGGGCCGATATCGCCACGCCGCAGGACGACGCCGATTATCGCGGCGCTTTCGACCAGATCCTCACCACCGTCGGCATGATGCATGATCGCGGCATCTTCATCGTTCCCGGCACCGATCTGGGCGGTTCCTTCGCCTATCACCGCGAGCTGGAACTCTATCAGCGCACCGGCATGACGGCGCCGGAAATCCTCGGCTGGGCCAGTCATGGCATGGCTGAATATCTCGGCGTCGATGACGAGCTCGGCACCATCGCCCCCGGCATGCTCGCCGATTTCTTCCTCGTCCCCGGCGATCCGACCCAGGACCTGCGCGCAATCAAGACCATCTCAATGGTCGCCGCCAACGGCGTCTTCTATTACCCGACGGAGATCTATCCGGAATTCGGGATACGGCCGTTTACCGAAGTGCCTAACGTAGTGGCGGCGAGGTAGGCCTGAAAAAGGGGACAGGTATAATTAACGCGCCGTCGCGGCGGTTTGCCCATCGGGCGCCGTGGTGCAGGCGCGTTAATTATACCTGTCCCCTTTTTGCGTTGCACCCGCCATCTTCACCAGCTCCGACTGCTTCAATCAAGTCGCCCAGCCCTATCCCGGGCACCTTACCAGCGTCCACACGCCCGCTTTGCGATCACCTGACCACTGCTCGAGATTGCCGTCGACGATAGCGAAATTGTCGTCGATCGGCTGCGCGTCGCCTTCAACATCGCACTGGCCAGTGACATGCCATTGCCCGGGGCCGGTCTGGTTGACGCTGTCGAAATCGCAATGGGCTTCGTGCTGGTCGTAGCCGTCGGCACGCAGGATCATCGGCGCGCCTTCGGATTCCTGCGCGATGGAGCATTGGGCCAGATCAATGCCCCAGCGGCCGATAAAGGCGGGAGCGGCGGCGGGCTCGGCGGCTGCTTTCAAGGGCGTTTCAGGCTCCTGCACAACGGCTGGCTCGGCGCTTGCCGGAGTCGCCGGTTCAGCGGCTTCGATGGCCGAGGCATCAGGCGCCACTGGCGCAGCAGTGGCGGCGCCTGTGTCGGCCCCACACGAGGCCAGCACGATGGCCGCCAGCAAAATCCCACTCGATGGCACACGATTGGTGGATCGCAAAAGCTTGGACATTTTTCCCCCTGATGTCTGTAAAGCCTGAATGATTGCAGAGCTTGGCCGTGATCGGGCGATTGAGCAAGGCCACTTGAAGCCTCTAGCCTAATTGGGCACCAGCCATGCAATAATGATATTTGAAACATGATAACTAATATGTATGATGCGAATCGAAGTGAGACTTATCTGTCATGATCACAGCTGCCCAAATGCGCGCTGCGCGCGCCCTGCTCGGAATCGACCAGAAGACACTGGCTGCACGCGCTGGTGTCTCGGTGCCAACCATCCAGCGGATGGAGGCCAGCGCCGGCAATGTGCGCGGCGTGGTCGGCTCCCTGGTGCGCGTGATCGAGGCGCTCGATGCGCTGGGCATTGAGCTGATTGGCGAGCAGGCGCCCAGCCAGGGCACAGGGCGCGGCGTGCGGCTCAAATCGCCGCCTCCAGCGCCGACCGACGACGCTTCAACAACAGACTAATGTGAATTTCGCGACGGCGACCGCCGACTAATGCCGACGATCCCGCCCCTCTCTCAAGGCAGGTGGACATGACGCAGACGAACCCGAAGACCAAGGCAAAGACCCCGCCACCGCCACCAGCGCTGGGCGAGTTGTTCATGCCCAAGCTGATCACCGTGTTGCGCGAAGGCTATACGCTGGCGCATTTGCGCAGCGATGCCATTGCCGGCCTGACGGTGGCGATTGTCGCCCTGCCGCTCTCGATGGCGATTGCGATTGCCGCCGGCGCGAGCCCGGCCCAGGGTATTATCACCGCGATTATTGGCGGCTTCTTCGTCTCCCTGCTGGGCGGTAGCCGCTTCCAGATCGGCGGCCCGGCCGGCGCCTTCATCGTGCTGATGGCGACGACCGTACAGACCTATGGCATGGACGGGATGATCCTGGCGACGATGATGGCCGGGGCGATCCTGATGGCGATCGGCTTTCTCAAGCTGGGCACCTATATCAAATTCATCCCCTACCCGGTGACGGTGGGCTTTACCGCCGGTATCGCCGTCATCATCTTTGCCAGTCAGATCAAGGAGTTGCTCGGGCTCGATTTGGCCGTGCATGAACCCGGCCCCTTGCTGGAAAAACTCCCCGTGCTGTGGAACGCCCTGCCGACGACGGACCCGCTGACGATCAGCGTTTCCGCGGCGACAGTGTTGGTGATTATCGGCGTCCGACATTGGCGACCCCACTGGCCGGGCATGCTGATCGCGGTCTCCCTCGCCGCCGCGGCAACCGCCGCCTTCACCCTGCCGCTGGAAACCATCGGTTCGCGCTTTGGCGGCATCCCCTCCGGCCTGCCCTGGCCCAGCCTGCCCGAGATTTCGGGCGCGCGCCTGCTGGCGCTGCTGCCAAGCGCGATTGCCTTTGCCCTACTGGGCTCGATCGAATCCCTGCTTTCGGCGGTCGTCGCCGATGGCATGACCGGGCGGCATCACCGCTCGAATAGTGAACTCGTCGCCCAGGGCGTCGCCAATATCGGCGCGGCCCTGTTTGGCGGGATTTGCGTCACCGGCACGATTGCCCGCACCGCGACCAATGTCCGCGCCGGCGCCCACGGGCCGATCGCCGGTATCATGCATTCCGGATTTCTACTCCTCTTCATTCTGATCGCTGCCCCGCTGGCGAGCTTCATCCCGCTGGCCTGTCTGGCTGGAGTGCTGGCGCTGGTGGCGTGGAATATGGTCGAGAAGCACGCGTTCATGATCCTGTTGCGGGCCTCGCGCGCCGATGCGCTGATCCTGCTGGCGACTTTCGGCCTGACGATTTTCCGCGATCTGACCGAGGCCATCGTCGTGGGTTTCGCGATCGGTTCGGTCGTCTTCATCCACCGCATGTCGCTGACCACGGCCATCGAAAGCTGGACGCCATTCGTCGACGAGGACAAACCCGACCGCATCACCGCGCCGGCAGACGTCAAGGCAGGGCCAACCGAGCAGGACAGCGATATTCTGGTTTACCGCATCAGCGGTGCTTTCTTCTTCGGCGCCGCCGCCTCGATCGGCTCCGTACTGGAACGGATCGCCGATACGCACCGGGTTCTGATCATTGATTTTGCCGCCGTGCCGTTTGTCGATTCGACCGCTGCAAACATGATCCTGGGGCTGGCGCATCAGGCCCAGAAACGCAGCCTGCCGGTGATCATATCGGGCGCCTCGAACGTCGTGCAGCAAAGGCTGATCGCGCTTGAGATCACGACACCGCTGGTCAGCTATGAACCGACCCTCGCCCAAGCGATGACGGCGGCGCGGGTCTGGATCGACGCCCGCGATGAATAAGCTTCTGCCGCTATGGCGCGCCTTCAATCTCAAATGCCCCGCCTGTGGCAAGGGCGAGCTCTACCGCCGCTATCTCAAGCCGGTCACGGTGTGTGCGGCCTGCGGCGAGCCGCTCGGTGAGATCCGCGCCGATGACGGGCCAGCCGCTTGGACCATTCTCGGGCTTGGCCCGTTTTTGGTACCGATCGCCTTCATGGTCTCAATGAGCGGCGCGCCGATCTGGATCGCCTTGCCGCTGATGCTGGTTGGGGCCGTCGCGATTGTGCTCGCCGTGCTGCCGCGCGTGAAGGGCGTGTTCATGGCGGTCTTGTGGGCTATGAGCCGGGGTGAGAACTAGTCGTCGAAACGCACCGATGCCTGCGCCGCCGTATTCACCCTGAGCTCAAACACGTCCGGGCGGGCATAATGGCCGCTGGCGTCGAAATCGAACGTGCCGCGGGCGATCTCACCGAGATCTAGCGTGGCGGTCAGAATGATCTCGCAGCCGAACACCGGCCCGGCGATCACCTCGCCGAGCGGCGAGACGATACAGCTACCGCCATTGATCAACACGGTTTGCGGCCCCTCGCCCTGGATGGGGTGGAAATCAGCTGGAGCTTGTTTGCGCGTGAAGTATTGATTGGCCGAAAGCACAAAACAACGCCCCTCCATCGCCGTGGTCCGCATCAGGGCGAGCCAGCTTTCGCGATCATCGACGGTCGGCGCGCAATGGATCACCGGGCTTTGCGCATAGCAGGCGGCGCGCGCCAGCGGCATGAAATTCTCCCAACAAACCAGCGATGTCATCGGCCCGAACGGCGTCGGCGTCGCGGCGAGCGTCGAGCCATCGCCGAAGCCCCAGATCAGCCGCTCCATCGCCGTCGGCATCAGCTTGCGGCGGCGATTGGCGAGCGAACCATCGGGGGCAAATGTCAGAACAGAGCAATACAGCGTGCCGCCAGCGCGCTCGATCACCCCGACAACCAGCCAAGCGTCCGCCGTCCTGGCCATCTCGCCCATGCGGGTGGATTCGGCGCCGGGTACATCGATCGCCGCCTCGAAATAGCGCCGGAACCAGTCACGCCCCTCGCCCGAGCGCGAGCCGACCCGGGCACCGAAATCATGCCCCTTGGGATAACCGCCAATATAGGCCTCAGGAAACACGATCAGCTGCGCCCCACCCAAAGCCGCGTCCGCGACCTGCTCCTGCATGCGGTCCAGCGTCGCAGCGGTGTCGAACAGAATGGAACCGCACTGGACGATGGCGGCATTGACGGACTGCGGCATGGGCGGAATTCCTTGGAAAGCGATATCAAGACAGCGCCATCATGACTGCAAGCGGGCCGTCGGTCACGGGCCCATTGGTCGCGATCCGCGAAGGCGCGTCAGACCGGCTTGCCTGTCACGCCGGCGACGATCCGTCTCACGGCGGCGCTGCCGACGACGGTATCAATAAATGCGGCCACGCGCGGCAGATGGCGTTTTTGCGGTACGGTCAGCAACCAGAGGCTCGAGCGGATCTGGTCGATCGGTGCGAAGCAGCGGATCAAATCCGGTTCGATATCGCCTTGCATGCACGGCAGGATGCCGACGCCGATCCCGGCCTTGAGGACACTGGTCATATTCATCACCGTGTTGGAATGTCCGGTAATGCGCGCACCGTCGACGAGGCTCATGAACCAGATATTGCCGGGCCGGTGCGCGACCGTCGAGCCATAGGCGACGACATCATGGTGGCGGATATCCTGCGGGCCAGCCGGCATGCCATGCTCGGCCGCATAGGCCCGACTACAATAGACCGCCCAGTCAATATCGCACAGTTTTTGCCCGACCAGACGTTCATCGAGCACGCGCTCACAGGCCCGGAACGCGATATCGGCCTCGCCATCGACCAGATCCAACAGCGCCTCGGAGGAATCGTATTCGATCTGGACTTCCGGTCGGGTGGTATGAAATTCGGCCAGGATCGGCGCGACCAGACGTGCGAAGACCACTTCAGGGGCGCTGATCCTCAGCGTTCCCGACACCCGGCGGCCCAGTTCCTGGGCGTGCAACCCCAGCGCCTCGGCGTCAGTCGACATCGCCTCAGCCCGACGCAGCAGGGCCCTGCCATCCTCAGTCAGGCGATAGCCGCGCGTACGGCGCTCAAACAGCGTCAGTTGCAGATCATGCTCGAGCGTCTGCATCCGACGGCTGACCGTGGTCTGGTTCAGGCCCAGCGCCCGCGCCGCGCCGAGCGTGGAACCGGCCTGGGCGACGGCGAGAAAAAGCCGAATGTCATTCCAGTTGAACATGTGGTCCGCCCGGCAACATCGGCTCTGCAAGATTGCAGAGCTCCTCTTCAATAAACCGGATTTCCCGCCCCGCCCAGACCTGAGATGGTAACCCGTTCACACACCCGGCCCGCAGGCCGGTCACAGAGGGAGAACCTGCCGTGAATTTCATGTTTGGCCGAGCGCCCCAAAAGACCCGAGAGCTGCAGAACCATCATATCGATTCGACAATCTGGAATGATTTCAAGTTCCGCAAAGACGACATCATTATCGCAACCTACGCCAAGTCCGGTACGACCTGGCTGCAACAGATCGTCAGCCAGTTGATTTTCAATGGCGAGGCCGGACTGCCCGTCGCGGAAATGTCGCCCTGGCTCGATCTGCGCGTGCCGCCCAAACAGGTCAAGCTTCCGGAGGTCGAGGCGCAGACGCATCGCCGCTTCATCAAGACCCACTTGCCGGTCGACGCGCTCGTTTTCTCCAAAAAGGCCAAGTATATCTATATCGGCCGGGACGCACGTGATGTGATGTGGAGCATGTATAACCACCACAAGAACGCCAATGAGCTCTGGTATCAGGCGCTCAATGAAACTCCCGGCCGGGTCGGTCCACCGATCGGTCCGCCACCGGAATCCGTGACCGAGTATTTCCGCGACTGGCTCGCCCGCGACGGCTATCCCTTCTGGCCGTTCTGGCAAAGCACGCGGAGCTGGTGGGCGATCCGCAACTTGCCCAATGTCAAATTCACCCATTTCGAGGCGCTCAAAGCCGACATGCCCGGCGAAATTCGCAAGATCGCGAAATTTCTCGACATCAGAATAGATCCGGACCGCTGGGAGGATATCCTTCTGCATTGCAGCTTCGACTATATGAAAGCCCATGCGACCCCGAGCGTTCCGCTGGGCGGCGCCTTCTGGGACGGCGGCGCCGAGACCTTTATCCATAAAGGCACCAATGGCCGCTGGCGCGATGAATTGAGCGCAGCCGACAGCCGCGCCTACGAGAAGCGGGCGCGCCAGGAGCTGGGCGCGCGCTGCGCCAATTGGCTGAAGAGCGGATCAGGCCTGTAACTCACACGCGAATCGAAACCTCCTCTCCTTGCTGGTTGAACGCGCAGGGAGAGGGGTTGTTTTTCGATCGCTGGGCCGGGCTCTGGCCGGCGCCCCGGATCGATCATCCCCACAAAACCTTCATCGCCAGCCTGATCGCGCGCGTCCTGTCGAACGGATGCCGAAAACAGGGACAGGCATAATTAACGCTGGCCCGCCGCGCGGCGAGACTTCAATGTCTGCGTATTGATTATACCCGTCCCTGTTTTCGCCGGAGCCATGCGTGTCCCAAGCCAGCCTCCCCGCCACTCCGGCCGCCTTTCGCCTGTCGCTGCCCGACGATGCCGCGACCACCCCGCTGGTGCTCGATTCGCCGCATAGTGGCACCCGACTGCCGCCCGGCTTCGAAACCCTGGCGACGCGAGCGCAGCAACTCACCGCTTGGGACGCCTTCATTCCCGATCTGTGGCGCGGCGCCGTGGTGGCCGGCGCCTGCCTGGTCGAAGCGGAATTTGCCCGCATCGTGATCGATCCCAACCGCGCCATCGACGATATCGATCCGGCGTTGATCGCGGGGACATGGCCCACCGCCTGGGGTGAGCTGGCACCGACGCGCTATAGCGAGCGCGGCATGGGCCTGATCCGGCATCTGATCCTGCCGGGCCAGCCGATGTATGCCAGCCCGCTCGCGCCGCAGGAGATCCGGCAGCGGATCGATCAGCTCTACACGCCCTATCACCGCGCCCTCACCGACCAACTGGATGCCTTGCACAAGCAGTTCGGTGCCGTCTGGCACATTGATTGTCACTCGATGAAATCACAGGCCAATGCGATGAATATCGATCTGGGCCGGCCGCGTCCCGACATCGTGCTCGGCGATCTGGACGGAACGAGTTGCGCAGCCGAATTCACCGATCTGGTCGAGGCCGAATTGCGCGCCTGCGGTTATTCGGTCGCGCGCAACCAACCCTATAAGGGCGGCGATATCGTACGTCGCCATGGCGATCCGGCGCAGGGCCGCCACAGCCTGCAGATCGAAATCAACCGGGCGCTCTATCTCGACGAAGCGCGGTTCGAGCCGTCGGCCGGCTATAGCGAGCTCCAGCGTAATCTCAGCCGCGTCAGCGAGGCGATCACCACAGATCTGCGCGCCCGCATCACGACAGGACCAAACCGATGACAGAGGCTGTCAAGCGGGCCCGCCCGACCAATCCGGTGATCATCCTGCTGGGGATATTGCTGCTGGCAACGCTGATGACCTGGCTGGTCGGATCCGGCAGCTATGAACGGGCCGGACGCCTGATCGTGCCCGACAGCTATGTGCCGCTGGCCAAGGACTGGTCGCTGTCCGGCATCTTCATTCCCGTCGAAGCGCGTGACGGCATGGCGGCGCCGGTCAGCCTGACCGGGACGCTACGGGCGATCCCTGAAGGCCTGCAACGCGGGGCCAATCTGATCTTCATGGTGCTGATCATCGGCGGCCTGTTCGGGATACTCGACCGGGCCGGCGTGGTCGAAAACGGCATCAACCGGCTGCTGCACGCCGTGAAGGGCAATGTGATGGTGCTGGTCGCGGCGCTGATGACGATCTTCTCGGCCGGCAGCGCCTTTTTGGGCCTGGCTTCGGAATATCTGATCATCATCCCGGTGATGACGGCGCTGGCGGCACGCATCGGCCTGCCAACGATTGTCGGCTTCGCCATCGTCACCATAGCGGTCAAGATCGGCTATCTCGCCTCGGTGACCAATCCGATCCCGTTGACCATCGCCCAACCACTGGTGGGCGTGCCGATTTTCTCCGGCGCCGGCTTGCGGCTCGCCTTCTATGCCGTCTTCCTCACCGCCGGGATCGGCTTTCTGCTCTATCGCGTCCGCGGCATGACCGACGGCAAGGCGATCACCGTCACAGATCATCCCGTCCCCGATATCAATTGGCGTGAAGGCGCAATGCTGGCGATCCTGGTCGCGGGCATCGGCGTTATTCTGACCGGCTCGACCCGCTGGGCTTGGTCGCATCATGAGCTGTCGGCCTGTTATATCGCGATGAGCCTTGGCCTCGCCGTCGTCAGTGGATTGTCCGCGAATGAATCCGCCGAGGCCTTCATCTCCGGCATGAAGAAAGTCCTGCTCGCCAGTTCACTGATCGGGGTCGCGATGGCGGTGACCGTGGTGCTGGAGGATGGCCGCATCCTCGACACCATCGTCCACACGCTCAATGGCGCGGTCGGCGAGCACGGCCCCTATATCACCGCCGTCGCGATGTTCGGCTCGCAGCTCGTGCTCGACTTCCTGATCCCGTCCACCTCCGGGCAGGCGGCGGTGACAATGCCGATCCTGGCGCCACTGGCGCAGCTGGCCGATGTCGGGCCGCAAACCACGGTGATCGCCTTCCTGTTCGGCAATGGCATCACCAATATGCTGACCCCGACCTCGGGCACCCTGCTCGCCTATCTCGCCGCTGGCCGGATTGAATGGCTCGACTGGGCCAAATTCATTGCGCCGCTCTGGGCCGGCTTTATCGCCATCGCCTGTGTCCTGCTCGGCGTCGCGGTCTGGCTGGGCGCTTGAGGCCGGCGCTGGTCCGCCCCCGCATTCCGGCTATATTCAACGGCGAATCCGCTGTGCCAGGAGTTATCATGTCCGCCAAATCGATCATCGTCAGCCTCACCGCCCTCGCTCTACTGGGCGGCTGCGCCAGCACCGGCTGGATGGCCTCACCGGCTGCGTCGGTTGAAGCCGCTGCACCGACTCAAGTCGCCGCGACACCTGCCGATGACGGCGTTGTCGCCGCCCTGCTGGCCGACGCCCGGGTGCAGGCGGCCTTTTCGGAGATCGAAGCGATGCGGACGCTTAATAATGAGCGCCTGGTCGAGCTGACCGAAATCCCGGCCCCACCCTTCGGCGAAGCGGCACGCGGCACCGAGATGGCGGCGAGAATGCGCGCGCTTGGTTTGGCGGATGTGAGGATTGACGAAGTCGGCAATGTGATCGGCCGCCGCCCCGGCACAGCCGGTAGCGAAGCGCGCAGCATCGCCATCGTCGCTCATCTCGACACCGTCTTCCCGGAGGGCACAGACGTCACCGTGCACCGCGACGGCGATCTCTTCACAGCGCCGGGTATTGGCGATAATTCGCGCGGCCTTGTCGCCCTGCTCAGCCTGATCGATGCGATGAACCGGGCGCAGATCGAGACACGCGACGATGTGGTTTTCATCGCCTCGGTTGGCGAAGAGGGCTTGGGCGATCTGCGCGGTGTGCGGCATCTCTACGACAATGACGCCTCGCCCTATGCGAGTTTCATTGCGATTGACGGCGGCGAGGCAGCGCGTCTGGTCGTCACCGCTGTCGGTTCGATCCGCTATCGCGTGACCTTCCGCGGTCCCGGCGGCCATTCCTACGGCCATTTCGGCCGCGTCCAGCCGCACCAAGCGCTGGCCGAAGCGATATTGCGCTTCACCGAAGCGGCAACGCCGATCACCCTGGACGGCACCAAGGCGACCTTCTCCTTCGGTCGCGTCGGCGGCGGCACATCGGTTAATTCCATTCCCTTCGAAAGCTGGATGGAAGTCGATATGCGCTCGGCCAATCCGCAAAAACTCGATGCGCTGCACCAGGCTTTCCTGAGCTCGGTCGATGCAGCACTCGACGCCGCCAATGCCCGCCGCCGCGAGGGCGATGCGCTCACCGTCGATCTCGAGCCCGTCGGGTCTCGACCACCCGGTGAAGGTGATCTCAACGCGCCGCTCGTGCTGCACGCCATGGCGGCCATGCGGGCGATGGGGCTGGAGCCGGAATTCGCCGCATCCTCCACAGACGCCAATATCGCGATCTCGCGCGGCGTCCCCGCCGTTACGCTGAGCCGCGGCGGCATCTCAAGCAATGCCCATGCGCCCAATGAGAGCTGGCAGGATGTGGACTCGCATGAAGCGATTCAGATCGCCTTGCTGCTGGTATTGGCCGAAGCGCAGCTGCAGACGCTCCCGCCAGAGTGATCCGGGGTCGAATCCGGTCCACATCAATCGGGTGCCTGTGAGCAAATAAGCCGTCAAAGCGACCTCCGGCCCCTCGCCCCTTGCACATCCAGGATGTGGAAGAAGGGGTGAGGGGCTGGACCGGCCGCCGTGACCGCGGCGCTACGCGGCAGCTCGGAGATCGCGAACACCCAGGGCGGTCGCTAATGCGACCCGCAGCGGGGTTGGCTGGAACTCCGGCAAAATCTCTGCCAAGCGTGCCCCATCGATCGCGTGCGGCACCCGCCAGAGATAAGCCATCTCGGCAACCTCACGCATTTGGGCCATCACCAGCCCCAGGACGCGGATCAGCGGCCAGGGCATGGAGTTCACACGCAAGCTGCGCCCGCAAATCCGTTCCATTCCATCGATCAGTTCACGCCCGGTCAGCGCATAACCGGGAAAGCCGATCTGGGTGAAAGGCGCGAGCCGCGACCGTTCGGCGGCGAGGCCCGCCATGGCGCGCGCCATGTCGGGCAGGAAAGCCCAAGCGTGCACACGGTCGAGCGGGCCGGGATACATCACCTTGCCCTGGTCGATTTTGGCGATGATATAGTCCTCGAACCAATTTCCCGATTTGACACCTTCAAAGAAATCGCCGCCACGCAGAATGATCGTGCGCACCCCGGCTTTCGCCGCATCGGCATAGGCGCGCTCCATCGCGATCCGCAGCTTGCCCTTGCGGTGACGGGCCCGGTGCGGCGTATCCTCATCAAGGCGCGGCGGCATCGCCGTTCCGAAATTATAGACATTGCCCGGAACCATCACCGTCGCGCCGCTCTGCTTCGCGGCGGCGATCACGGCCTTGGTGAGCGTTGGCATCTCGCGCGACCATTTGGGATAGGGCGGATTGACGGCATTGATGATGACATCGCAGCCCGCAACCGCGGCGCTCAGGCTCGCGGTGTTGAAGGCATTGCCTTCGATGCGGGTTTCCCGGCCGGCCGGTGGCGCGCCGCTCCAGTTTCGAGCCAGCGCGCGCACGCGCCAACCGGCTTCCAGGAAGGCGGTGACAGCGGCGCGGCCGAAGCGGCCCCGGGCTCCCAATATAATCACTTGTCCTGGCATGGCAGGTCTCATTCCTCGATTTGCTGTGTTGACAAGCCGACGATGCCCATTCAGTTATGGTTCATCAATTGATCAATTTGCAAAACACTTAGTCATATTTGGATAGCAAATGACCCGTGACTTCGACTGGACCCATTTACAGACCTTCCTCGCCGTCGCCGAGAACGGCACGCTCTCGGCCGCAGCCCGCGCCACCGGCGGCAGTCAGCCAACCATGGGACGCCATATCGCGGCACTGGAGACCGAGCTGGGCGTGCGCCTGTTCGATCGCGCACCCCACGGGCTGGCGCTGACACCAACCGGCGCCGACCTGGTCGAACATGCCCGCGCAATGGCCGCCGCGGCGCACCAATTGTCCCTGACCGCCAGCGGCCGCTCCGACAGCATCGCCGGAGTTATCCGCCTGACCGCCAGCGAGATCGTCTCGACCTATACCCTGCCGCGCATCCTGACCGAGCTGCGCCGGGCCGAGCCAGAGATCGAGATCGAACTGGTCGCTTCGGACCGTAGCGAGAACCTGCTCCAGCGCGAGGCCGATATCGCCATCCGTATGTACCGGCCGACCCAGGTCGATGTCTTCACCAAGAAGGTTGGCGACCTACAGCTCGCCATGTTCGCGACGCCGGATTATATCGCCCGGCGTGGCATGCCAACCAAGCTGGAGGATTTCCTCGATCATGACGTAATCGGCTATGACCGCAGCGAGCTGATGCTGCGCGGCTTCGCCGAAGCGGGCCTGCAGGTCGACCGGCATTTCTTCGCCTTCCGGTGCGATAGCCAGGTCGTGGGCTGGCAAATGGTGGTGGCCGGTTTCGGGATCGGTTTCAACCAGTTGGAGATCGGCTTGGCCGAACCACGCGTCCAACGCATCGTGACCGGGACCGCCCTGCCCGCCCTGCCGATCTGGCTCACCGCCCATTCAGAGCTCAAGACCAGTCGCCGGGTGCGGCGCGTCTTCGATTTCCTGGCCGAGGCGCTGAAAGCGCGCGGCGTTCATGGCGATCAGCCGAACGGCGCGAATGGCATAAAAGAAACAGGAATGGTGAGCCCGCCGGGGCTCGAACCCGGGACCTACTGATTAAAAGTCAGTTGCTCTACCAGCTGAGCTACAGGCTCCCCGTGCGAGGAGCGCCCTACCTATAGCGGCGATTCCGGTGGGTCAATCGCGCCTTGCCTATGGATTTCAGCAATTGCGATGCGATTTTGCCATAATTGGCGGTAATATCACCTTCATGAGCTCGAAGATTTCCCTGTTTGCAGGCGCACTGGCGGCGTTAGCGCTCAGCGCCTGCTCAACCACCCGCGAAGAAGCCGGCGGCTTCGCCCGCGAGGAAACGGACAGTGCCGTGCAGGACGCTGTCGGCCTGCCGCGCGAGCGGCCCGGACCGATCATGGTCGATGAAGGCGATGACACCGTGCCGACACCCTATGGCGGCGAAGGCTCGCCGCGGCGTTGCTCAACGGTAGCCCGCGACATTGCGCGCCTGACAGTCGTGCTGGGAGCGGATGTCGAGGAGGCCAGCCGCGAGACGGACCAGGCCGAGCGCGAGCGCGAAGGCCGTAGCTGGTTTGACCAGAGCGCCGAATTCGCCCTGCAGACCCCGGAAATGGCCTCGCAAGGCGCCCGTGGCCTGTATCATTCCACCATTGTCGGCCTCAACCCGGTGCGCCCCGTGATCCGCTTCATCGGCGGCGCTGGCCGCATCGAGACCGATGCCCGCGAACGCCGCGAAATGGCCCAACGCCGCCGCGCTTATCTGCGTGGGATTTATGACGGTTTCGGTTGCCCGGCGGTGCAGATGCGCCGCGCGTTTGAGGCTTATGGGCTGGTGGAAACGGCGGAGTAAGCGCGCGCGGATGACCGGCACCTGGATCACTCGCTGCGCGCCGCCGCCTCGGCCACGCCCTGATCCCATTTCGCCCGAAACTCGCGCCGAAACGCCTCGTATTCACCCGCTGCAATCGCAGCCCGGATGCGGGCCATCAGGTGTTCGAAATAGGCGATATTATGCCAGGACATCAGCATGGCCGAAAGGTATTCGCCTGATTTGAAAAGGTGATTGAGATAGGCCTTGGAATAGTCGCGGCTGGCGGGGCAATCGATTTCCGGCGCCAGGGGCGTGTCATCCTCGATGAATTCGGCGCGCTTGATATTGATCGGGCCATAATCCGACCAGGCTTGTCCATGGCGTCCGGAGCGGGTGGGCAGGACGCAATCGAACATGTCCACACCGCGCGCGACGGCCTCGACCAGATCGATCGGCTTGCCGACCCCCATCAGATAGCGCGGACGTTCCACGGGTAGATGCGGCGTGGTGAAATCGAGCACATCGCACATCTGCTCGAAGCCCTCGCCGACCGCGAGGCCGCCAATGGCATAGCCGTCAAAGCCGATTTCCTTCAATCCTTCAGCGGATTGACGCCGCAAATCCTCGAATACCGAGCCTTGGACAATGCCGAACAAGACCTGGTCGTCGCGGGTTCCGAAGGCGTCTTTGGAGCGTTGGCCCCAACGCAGGGAAAGTTCCAGCGAGGCCTTCGCTTCGGCGGGGGTGCAGCCGAAGGCGGTGCATTCATCGAGCTGCATCGAGATGTCGGCACCGAGCAGGTCGGCCTGGATTTCGATGGAACGTTCGGGGGTTAGGTGATGTTTCGAGCCATCGATATGGCTTTGAAACGTGACGCCCTGCTCGTTCATCTTGCGCAGTTTGGACAGTGACCAGACCTGGAAACCGCCACTATCGGTCAGGATCGGGCCTTGCCAGGCCGAGAATTTGTGCAGCCCTCCCAAACGTTTGACCCGTTCGGCGCCGGGACGGAGCATGAGGTGATAGGTATTGCCCAGAATGATGTCGGCCCCTGTCCCCTTGACCTGATCCATATAGAGCGCCTTGACGGTGCCCGCCGTGCCGACCGGCATGAAGGCCGGGGTGCGGATATCGCCGCGTGGGGTTTTCAGGACACCGGTTCGGGCCGCCCCGTCTCTGGCGTGGATATCAAAGGTAAAGACGCTCATCGCGCGCGCTCCAACAGGCTGGTATCCCCGTAGGAATAGAATCGGTAGCCGTTTTCAATGGCATGGGCATAGGCGCGCTGCATGGTTTCGAGGCCCGCCAAGGCGCTGACCAGCATGAAAAGCGTCGAGCGTGGCAGGTGAAAATTGGTCAGAAGCGCGTCGGTGATGCGGAAATCATAGCCGGGCGTGATGAAAATCTCGGTGTCGCGGCTGCCGGATTCGATACGGCCAATCTCCGGTGCCAGGCTCTCCAAAGTGCGCAGCGCAGTGGTGCCGACGGCGATGACGCGGCGGCCCTGTAACCTTGCCGAATTGATGGCGTTAGCGGCCTGCTCGCTGACCGTACACCACTCGCCATGCATGTGGTGGTCTGCTGTATCTTCGACCTTTACCGGCAGAAAGGTGCCGGCGCCGACATGCAGGGTGACATCGCAGCGCTCGACACCGCGATCCGCCAACGCGGCGAACAGACGCTCGGTGAAATGCAGACCGGCAGTCGGGGCGGCGACGCTGCCATCTTCGCGTGCGAATAAAGTTTGATAATCCTCGACATCCGCCGCATCGACACTTCGCTTGCGAGCAATATAGGGCGGCAAAGGCGGCACACCGGTCGTGGCAATCGCCTCATCGAGCAAAGCGCCGGACAGATCGAACGCCAAAAGCGTATCGCCGCCCTCGGCCCTTTCGATCACTTCGGCGGAAAATCCCTCGAATTCGATCCTGTCGCCAATCCTGAGCCGCTTGGCCGGGCGCACGAAGGCGCGCCAGCGATCCGGTCCGGTGCGCTTGTGCAGATTGATCTCGCACTGCACCGCGCCGCCGCCGCCCAGTTCGCGCGCGGCGCGCGTGCCGGTCAGCGCGGCGGGGATAACGCGGGTATCATTGAACACCAGCAAATCACCGGCCCGCAACAGGTCCGGCAGATCGAGCACCTGCCTGTCGGCCAGACCGCCGGAGGTATCGACATGCAGCAGCCTTGCCGCATCGCGGGGCCGCGCCGGGCGCAAGGCAATACTGGCCTCGGGCAGGTTGAAATCGAAATCATCTACGCGCATCCGCAGGGGTCTAGCTTCGGACTCACCGCTTCGCAATCTTTGCGGTGTAGTAGAGGGGGTGAACGCCAAACCGGATCGCCGCCTTGCGCCATACAATCTCTGCCCTGCTTGTCCTTGCCCTGTTGATCGGCCTCGCCCTCGTGATCACCCTCGCCCCGCTATGGCGCGGCTTTGATGCCTTGCGCGAGATCTGGCCGATCCTGGTCGGCCTCTCAGTGCTCGCGGCGCTGTCCTTGCTCGGTAATCGCCATCGGCAGGCGCGCTGGATCGGCCTTGCCGCCACGCTCGTCATCATCGCACCGGGCGTTGACGAAAGCTGGCGCGCCGTGTCAGCCACGCTCAATCCGGCAACCCAAAGCGCAGCGGGCCCCGGCGAGATTGATCTACGGATCGGTACCCATAACATGTGGGGCCGCAATGCCTCGCCGATGGCAGCGGCAACGCTGCTGCCGCCACGTGCGCCCGATATCCTGGCGCTGCAGGAGGCCTTCGGAAAGGCACGCGACGCCGCCGATGCGCTGGAAGCGCAATACGCCTTCGCGGCGCATTGCAGATCCAACCGGCTATTGAGCAATCTGCCCATTTTGGCTTCCGGTTGCGTCGCAGTTCCACCCGCGATCCGTGCCGCCGCGACCATCGCCTGCGACTGGGAGATTCCGCCTGCCGTCTGGGCCCGGATCCAGATGCCCGATGGCGGTGAAGCGGTGTTCGTGACGGTGCATCTGACCTGGCCCTTCCCCGACGCGACCCAGGACTGTCAGCGCCGCGGCCTGTCGCGCGGTCTGGCACGATGGCCACAGGACCGGCTCGTCGTGATGGGTGATTTCAACGCCGCCGCACCGGCCTATGCCCTCTCCCGGCTCGACCGCGATCTTGGCCTCGAGCGGCGCTCGATTGGTATCGCCACCTTCCCGTCCGAAGGCCGCTTCGAGCAAGCCGACTGGGGCACGCCGCCCTTCGCACCGATGATGCTGGGGATTGATCACATCTTTGCCGGCACGGCCTGGCAAACGGTCTCGATTGAGGCCGGACCCAATACCGGCTCCGATCACCGGCCTCTGCTGGCGACCCTGCGCCTGCGCGCCGCGCCCGCCGCTCAGCCGTGAGACCAGTTGTCCGGATCGCTGCTATCGCCCGGTGACAGGCCAAGCTCCTCGCCGACCAGGCTGACACCGAGCCCGAGCACGGTGCGATTGGCATAGGCGAAATAGGCCGCGACCTGATTGATCTCAAGAATCTCACCATCGTCGAAACCGGCCTCGCGCAGGCCGGCGATATCGGTCTTCTCCATGCCGGCCGGATTGCGCGTCAGCTTGCGGGCATAGACCAGACCAGCTGCCTCCCGGCGCACGAAGGCCGAGCCGAGATTATCGCTCTCCAGCGCGCTGCGGATCTCCGACGCGCGCGCATCATCGCCGAGCAAACGCTTGAGCCCGGCGAAATGATGTTCCAGACAGTAGCCGCAGCCATTGAGCAGACTGACATAGACGCCGATGGTTTCCAGATAGGCCGTGTCGAGCCGGTTGGCACCGTGATGCAGCACCGCCTTGTAGAGCGCCATATGGCCCTCCAGCGTGTGCGGCCGCAGCCCGTGAATGGCCAATACATGATCAACCTGGCCCTTGGGCCCGGCGATACGGTCATAAAGGGCTTTCAGACGGCCTGCCGCCTTGTCCGCCCCGATCATCTCAATCCAGCTCATGAGTAACAGCCTCGCCGGATGCGCGATTCAGGCAAGTAAAATCGTGATCGGGGCGCGCGGGAGGGTGGCTTGATCCCCCCGAATACTCAAACCGATGTCATCCCTGACGGATGCCCCGCGGACGCGGGGCGCAGATCAGGGACCCAGAACCTCCATCGCGACACCAACTTGATGGGTTCGAGCAATCACGCACGCAACCAGACGTCGGGCGTCTGGGTCCCTGATCTACGCCCGGATCACTGACGCGTCCGGGCATCCGTCAGGGATGACAAACTGTAATGATTTAAAGTGAGTAGGCCCTGCGCAGGGCCAAACCCCGCCTTGAAAACCATGCCGGGATCCGGCCAGACAGGACTTGTCTCGTCAAGGGTGAAACCGCGAAGCGGCGCCTTCGGCGCCCTTGACGAGACAAGTCCAGTCTGGCGACCTGCTTGGCAAGGGTTTCAGGGATGGCTCTGCCCGGGGTGGGCGCGTTTTCACTGAGTTTATGGGTCCTTGGTCTGTTGAAATAGGTGCCTGTCACCATTTATTTTTATGTCACCAACTATTCAGTGCACCTTCAAAAAGGTTCGGATTAGTCGGTCCCAGAGAGGTCATCTCGAATCTGATCCCGTAGCGCCGCGATAGGTAGCGTTCCCTTACCCGACTCCAGATGCCAAAATAGCCAACCATTGCAGGAGGACGCCCCCTGAAGCTTTGCACCGACTTGGTGGATGGAGCCAGAGGTTCCGTCCGCTACGACTGTCCCGTCCGCCAAGACAACCGCGGAAAACCGGCCATCCGCACTCCAGAGCGTATCGCCGGGGCGCACCAGACCTCTTTCAACAAGATCGCCAAAAATAATGCGCAAACGCATGCGGCTTGGCTGAGAAACTTGAAGCGCCTCGACAGAGTGTGCTCTTACGGCCGACACTCGGTTTCTGGCAACCCTCACGTAATTAGGATCGACTTCGATACCAATGAAGTGTCGCCCCAATCTCCTAGCTGCTGCCCCGGACGTACCGGTCCCAAAAAATGGATCAAGCACAACCTCTCCGGGATTTGAAGTCGAAAGGAGAATTCGATGCAAAAGCGCCTCCGGCTTCTGTGCCGGATGAACGCCATTGCCCTCTTTGTCTTTAATGAGCTCATTTCTAGAGCAAACTGGTAAGGTCCAATCGGAGCGCATCTGCACGCCATCATTGAGGGCCTTCATCGCAGCATAATTGAAAGTTGGTTTAGCATCCTTGCTCTTCGCCGCCCAGATCAAAGTCGCGTGCGCGACTGTAAAGCCTGTACCCTTGAAATTCGGCAATGGATTAGACTTGCGCCAGATTACATCGTTCATAATCCAAAAGCCCGCCGCTTGAACGAGAGCGCCAATTCGAAAGATATTTTCGTAGCTGCCAATCACCCACAATGCGCCGCTCGGCTTCAGTACTCGGCGGGCTTGTGCCAACCAATTCGCCGAGAATAGATCATAAGACTCAACACCGTCGCCGCCGTCCCATGACCGGCCGACATCGGCCTCACCCGCGAAAGTGCCGCAAGGTGGATCTGCTACGACGAGGTCGACGCTATTATCCGGAAACGTTCGCATAATTTCAATGCAGTCACCTTGAATGACTTCATTGACGGGCAATCCTGTTGCAACATTAATATCAGGTGTGATGACATCTTCAAACTCATAATCTGCTTGAATAACCTCAAGCTCATCGCCGCCCGACCTCATTTCAGATTCTGAAACTACGCTCTCTTTGCCAATATACTTTCTTATATCCCTCGCCACTGCGGACGCCGCTGGATATTCGGGCAATACTGCTTCTAAAAATCGCTCTAACTGAAACTTATTTCCAATTATCAAGCCATTTGATTTGGAGTAAAATGCTGAGACGGGTCGATCGCCTATATATAATACCCTCTGATCATTAGTCCCAATAACAAAATCATCCGGGTAGACAAATATCTCTTCAAAATTCAATATGGTATCTGATTCACTTTTTTGCACGAAGTTTGCTGATGGATCCCCTTCTTCATTAAAGAAGATAGGAATTGCAAACGCATCCCCAATCGCGGCCGCATGTATTGCACCTTTGCAACGATAACTTTCCATTATCATGGGACAAACAACATTTTGCTTTCCATCCAAATGTGAACAGCATCTCGAATTTGCCTTTGCCGTGCATCTATGCTGTCCAAGTCTAATTCATACGGAATCAACTCCGCATTATGCTTCTTCGCGAAAGACTTTACTTCGCCGTCTTGACATGCCGTATCGGGAGCAACCAACGCTAACAAGTTATCAGAGTCTATCTTAATTGGGTACTGGTAACACAACTCGATAGTCGCAGACCTTTGATCGTAATTCACTGAAATCTGAGTTTTGCAAATGTCGACAAACCCTTGACTGTGAAAGTCCAAAGTAGCTATTTCATTTTCTACATTGTCACGTAACTTCATGGAATAATAGGCCTTATTGCTTCCAAAAAACGCGGAAACGAGCTGACCGGGAACACGATGCATTGACTTGAATGCAAAATCTTCCAATGGGAACGCTCCCACAGCCTCACCATAGATTTTTTCATATCCACCCGAATCGAACGGAAATGCGAAACAAGGGGGGGGGAGCCTTTTATAATCCAGAACAAAACAAAAGAGGGCTGAACGTATCGCACCGCTATAACCCTGCACACCGGACGGACGATAACTTGGCTTTCCATAAAAATGGAATGAGGCCGACGCCTTTATATTATCATCAAAATCGCCAACCTGGATTTCACCCGTATCAAGAATGCCCAAAAATCGTCGCCCGATGCAGGTGTGCATAACGGGCATAGTTGGCTCGGCGGCCGGATAGGACGCTACGAACTCCCTGAAGCGATGCGAAGCACTTGCCATTGCCAACCTCCACGTGCGCGAGACTTCTCGATTTCGTCCTAAACTTCAACCGAATTGACCAGTTTATTGCGTGGACCGATGACATCAGCGCGACGGTGCGTCCACGATAGACAACGGCGGGCACCCATTTACTCCCGGATCGAGCGAGCTCAACTCAACTTCCCCCAGCCAACAAAAAGCCGCGACGCCCAACGGCATCGCGGCTCTCCATTTCAGCACATACGCCGGGGCCTAAACCTCAACAATGCTCGCCTTGACGATCTTGCCGGGCTTTGCCGGTGGCTCGCCCTTGGGGATTTTGTCGACGTGTTCCATGCCGGAGATCACTTCGCCCCAGACCGTGTACTGGTTGTCGAGATAGGGCACGGCATCCAGGCAGATGAAGAACTGGCTGTCGCCGCTATTCGGGTCGGATGAGCGGGCCATCGACATGGTGCCGCGCACGTGTTTCTCGGCAGAAAATTCGGCCGGGATCTTGGTGCCCGATCCACCCATGCCATTGCCATTGGGGCAACCGCCTTGGGCGACGAAGCCGTCGATCACGCGGTGAAAATTGAGGCCATCATAATAGCCTTCTTTCACCAGTTCGGTGATGCGGGCGACGTGTTTCGGCGCCAGATCGGGACGCAGTTTGATCGTCACATCACCCGTTTCCAGGGTGAATACGAGTTGTTCTTCAGCCATTGAATTTACTCCAGAATTCTTGTCGGCACGGGAATTTCGCAGACATCCGGCAAAGCGCCGGACGCGTCGCGAAGCGAATTGAGATAGGCGGTGAAAGCAGGCGATTCAGTATCGACCACCTGGACATGGGTGCGTTCGGCCTCGGGCAGATCGGCAGCGACGCGCATCGAATCGATCGTGTCGGGCACGAAACCGGGATCCTGCCCCAGCGTGCCGACCCGCAGCGCATTGACAGCATCCTGACCAGCGCGAACACGGCCCCAACTCGTATAGGCCGCGTTGAGGTGTTCGGCATTGCCGCGCGTGATGTAGAACTGGCTTAGTGCGCTGTTCGGATCATTGGTGCGCGCTGCGGCAGCAGCGCCGGTGCAATGCAAGAGCCAGCTATCGACCCGGCCATCGGCGGTCAGGGCTGCAGCGGCCAGGGTCTGGGTGCCGGCCGGAAAGCCGTGCCAAAAGCCGGCCTTCGCCGATTGCGCCATGTTCGACGGATTGATCACCCGGTTCTGCAATTCGCTGATCGGCAATTCGGCGCCGCGCCGAACGGTGAATTCGGAATTCAGGGGCGGCAAATCGGTACGGTGGTTGGGATTGCCGCGCGCGCCGCCGCCCTGGGCCATAAAGCCATCGAGAACGCGGTGCCAGACGAGGAAATCATAGAAATGCGCCCGCGCCAGAATCTTCATGCGCTCGACATGATTGGGCGCGAATTCCGGCGCCAGCTCGACGATGATGCGGCCATGCGGCGTTTCGATATAGAGGGTATTTTCCGGATCGAGATCGCGCCAGGCATCGTCGGGGAATGGGTAGGCTGTGCTCGCGGTTGCAGCAGCCGTTTCGGCGACCTGGATCGCGCTCACCGCGCCGGTGGTCTGGCTGGCATCAGCGGCTTCGCGCGCGCAGGCGGCGGTAGCCAGACCCAAGGCCAGGGCCAGGGAGAGTGAGACTTGTTTGATCACGCGAGACGCTCCTTCAAACGGGTTTCGATCACGGGCGGAACGAAAGCCGAGACTTCTCCGCCCAGCGAAGCAATTTCCTTCACCAGGCGCGATGAAATGGCCTGGTGACGCGGATCCGCCATCAGGAAGACAGTCTCAATATCATCATTGAGCTGCTGATTCATCGCCACCATCTGAAATTCATATTCGAAATCGGACACCGCACGCAGGCCGCGCACGATCGACTGTGCCCCGACCTGCTCGGCGAAATGCATCAACAGGCCCTTGAAAGGCAGGACCTCAATCACCGTATCATCAGCGAATTGAGCCGCTTGCGACTTCACCATTTCGACGCGCTCATCGAGCGTGAACAGGGGTTGTTTGGAGGCATTGATCGCGACGCCGATGATCAGATGATCGACCAGCTTCACCGCCCGCCCGATAATATCGAGATGGCCATTGGTGAGCGGATCAAACGTTCCCGGATACAACGCTGTGCGATGGGCCATGCTCAGACCTCTGCTCCGTCACCCGATCCGCTCTCATCCGAAATCGCTGCGCCGCCATCAGCGTCCGGAGCCAGATCTTCGGCCCCGTCCTGCTCATCGCCCTCATCCTCACCGGCATCCTGAATGCGGACAACGGCGACGACATTCTCTTTATCATTGAGGCGGATCAGACGCACGCCGCGCGTTGATCGCCCGGCAATACGCACGGTGTCGACCGGGAAGCGGATCAATTGCCCGCCATCGGTGACGGCCATGATCTGGTCGCTGTCTTCGACGGCAAAGCTGGCCGCCAATTCGACGCCGCGCTTGATATCGGTCGCGGCAACGCCCTGATTGCCGCGCCCCATGACGCGGTAATCATAGGCGCTCGAGCGCTTGCCCATGCCATCGACGCCAACGGTGAGGAGGAATTCCTCGGCGGCGCCCAATTCGGAAATGCGTTCCGGCGTCAGAGCAGCAATCTCGCCGTCATCATCGCCGTCACCATCACCGGCATCGGTGACAGTTTGATCTTCACCCTCATCGCCGAGCGCGAGACGCATGGCGGTGGCGTGTTTGATATAGGCGCGCGCTTCCGGCGAGGTGATATCGACATGGCGCAGGATCGCCATCGAGATCAGGCTGTCACCCTTGGCCAGGCGAATGCCGCGCACACCAACCGAAGAGCGGCCGGCGAAGATGCGGACATCATCGACCGGGAAGCGAATGGCGCGGCCACGATTGGAGACCAGGAAGACATCATTGGCCTCGGTACACAGGCGCACGGCGACAATGCTGTCATCCTCTTCCAGCTTCATCGCGATCTTGCCGTTGCGATTGACCTGCACGAAGTCGGACAGGCGGTTACGGCGAACCGTGCCGCGCCCGGTGGCGAACATAACATTCAGTTCGCTCCAGCTATCCTCGTCTTCCGGCAGCGCCATGATCGAGGTGATGGTTTCACCCTGATCGAGCGGCAGAAGATTGATCATCGCCTTGCCACGCGTATTCGGCGCGCCGAGCGGCAGGCGCCAAGCCTTGGTCTTGTAGACCATGCCGCGATTGGAGAAGAACAGCAGCGGTGCGTGCGTCGAGGTCACGAACAGAGTCGTGATGAAATCCTCGTCCTTGGTCGCCATGCCGGAGCGGCCCTTGCCGCCGCGGCGCTGAGCCCGGTAGTCGGACAGCGCGGTGCGTTTGGCATAGCCGCCATGGGTGACGGTGACGACCATTTCTTCGCGCGGGATGAGGTCTTCGTCTTCGAAGTCAAACTCGCCATCGATGAAGATGGAGCGGCGCGGCGTACCGAAATTCTCACGCACTTCGACCAGCTCGCTGCGGATAATCTCCAGCACACGCTCACGCGAACGCAGGATGTCGAGCAGATCGGCGATCTGTTCGGCCAGCGTGCCGGCTTCATTGCCAAGCTCGTCTCGGCCCAAACCGGTCAGGCGGTTGAGGCGCAGTTCGAGGATGGCGCGGGCCTGTTCCTCGGTCAGTTTCAGCGTGCCGTCTTCCTGCAGCACCGAACGCGGATCGGCGACGAGGCTGACCAGCGGCGCGACATCATGCGCCGGCCAAGCGCGCGCCATCAGGCCTTCACGCGCAGCGGCCGGATTTGGCGCGGCGCGGATCAGGGCGATGACTTCGTCAATATTGGCCACGGCCAGCGCAAGGCCGACAATGACGTGAGCCCGGTCGCGCGCCTTGGCGAGATCGTGCTTGGCACGACGCGCCACGACTTCTTCGCGGAAGCGCAGGAATTCCTTGAGGATATCCATCACGCCCAGCAATTGCGGACGACCGCGCACCAGCGAGAGCATATTGGCGCCAAAGCTCGTCTGCATCGGTGACCAGCGATAGAGCTGGTTGAGGATGACATCGGCATTGGCATCGCGCTTGAGCTCGATCACGACACGCATGCCGGTACGATCGGATTCGTCACGCAGATCGGCAATGCCTTCGATTTTCTTCTCACGCACAAGGTCGGCGATCTTCTCGATCATCGTCGCCTTGTTCACCTGGAAGGGGATTTCATGCACGATGATCGCCATGCGATCCTTGCGCACTTCTTCAACCGTCGCCAGCGAGCGCATGATGATCGAACCGCGACCTGTCGCCACCGCACTGCGGGCGCCGGAGCGGCCGAGGATCTGGGCGCCGGTCGGGAAATCCGGACCCGGAATGTGCTCCAGCAGCTCGTCTTCGCCCAGCAGTGGATTGTCGAGCAGGGCCAGCGTGCCATTGATCACTTCGACCAGATTGTGCGGCGGGATATTGGTCGCCATACCGACGGCGATACCGCCGGCACCATTGACCAAAAGATTGGGGAAGCGCGCCGGCAGAACGACGGGCTCGTGTTCCTGGCCGTCATAGTTTTCGCGGAAATCGACGGTGGATTTGTCGATATCAGCCAGCAGGGCGCTGGCCGGCTTGTCCATACGCACTTCGGTATAACGCATCGCGGCGGGTGGATCGCCATCGACCGAGCCGAAATTGCCCTGCCCGTCGAGCAGCGGCAGACGCAACGACCAGGGCTGGGCCATGCGGACCAGCGAGTCATAAACGGCCTGATCGCCATGCGGGTGGTATTTACCGATCACATCACCGACGACCCGCGCCGATTTTCGGTAGGGCTTGTCGGGCGTGTAGCCATTTACATGCATCGCCCAGAGAATACGGCGGTGCACCGGCTTGAGACCGTCACGCGAATCCGGAATGGCGCGGCTCACGATCACGCTCATCGCGTAATCGAGATAGGAGGTGCGCATCTCGTCTTCGATTGAAATATTGCCAACGCCTTCCGGCAGAGCCGGCGGCGGGGTCAGAACGTCATCGTGATCGCTCAAGGCGGTCCTCTCTCATTCGCGGCGCTGGCGGGGCTGAAAACCCCACCGCGCAAAGCAAAATGCCGCCCTGTATCCGGCACACAGAATCGGTGCGTGAATCAGGCGGCTTTCCTGTCACCAACACTTAACAATTGCAGCCCCGATGGGCAAATGCGCAGGGCGGTTGGAGCGCGTGGTTGCGAGCGCTGGAAACGTTGGCGGGAAACCGTCCCGAATCCGTTCGGTGAAGACCCACTTGCCAAAGCCGCCCCCGTGGCGAAACCTGCACCTTGAATGGCTTCGTCGGCACAGTGCCGGCGATGGCAATGGGGGATGATCATGATGAAAACTTCACGCCTGCACCTTGGAAGCCTCGCCCGGTTCGCGCTTCTGGCGCTGAGTGTTCAGCTTGCCGGCTGCGCCCACACGACAGCGCCGCCCGCAGCGAGCGAGGAGCCCATCGTGTTGATGATCGGTCTCGACGGGCTGCGCTATGATGCGATTGATCGCTGGGATGCGCCCAATCTGCGCGCCTTGGCCGCGCGCGGCGTGCGCCCGGATCACATGATCCCGGTGATGCCCTCCAAAACCTTCGTCAATTTCTACTCGCTGGCGACCGGGCTCTACCCGGAACATCACGGCATGATCACCAATGCGCCCTATGACCGCAGCTTTGACGAAGTCTTCTCTGCCCGTGATGGCAGTGCGCAGGATCCACGCTGGTGGGGCGGCGAGCCGATCTGGACCACCGGAGAAAAACAGGGCGTGCGCGCGGACATCATGTTCTGGCTCGGCTCGGAAGTCGCCCATGACGGGGTCCGCCCCTCCGTCTGGCACCCTTACGTGCATGAAATGCCCTACCAGGACCGTGTCGATGAAGTCCTGTCCTGGTTCGACCTGCCGCCGGCTGAACAGCCCCGTCTGGCTGCTGTCTATTTCGACCATGTCGATACCATCACCCATGCCGCCGGCCCGTTCACGCCGGAAGAAGGCGAGGCGGTTGCCGTCGTCGACGCCCTGGTCGGGCAGCTGGTTGAGGGAATGCGGGCACGCGGCCTGATTGACCGGACCAATATCATCATCGTCTCCGATCACGGCATGGTGCCGGTCTCGATCGACCGCTCCATCGCCCTCGACACGCTGACCGATCTGGACGGGCTGTTCATCCCGGAGTTTTCCGGCCGCTACGGCGCCGGGCTCGACCCCTTCGTGATGGGCTATGGCGAAGCGGAAGCGGTAGATCGCGTCTATGCGGCACTGGACGGCACCAATGAACATATCTCCGTCTATCGCCGCGGCGCGATGCCGGATGAATGGCATTTCGATCATCCCGATCGCGGCCCCGACCTGTTCGTGCTGGCCGACCCAGGCTGGCTGCTGACGCTGAGCACCGCCGATCTGTCCGGACCGTGGCCAGCGGGCATGCATGGCACGCACGGCTATGACAATCGCGATGAGAGCATGGGTGCGACCTTCATCGGTGCCGGCCCGATCTTCCCTGAGGGCACACGGCCGGAGGCGTTCGAGAATGTCGATGTCTATCTGATGATCGCCTGTGCGCTTGGCCTCGAACCGGCGACAACCGACGGTGATCCGCGAGTGGTGGAACGCATCACGGACGGGCGCTGTCCCGCCGCAAATTGACGCAACCGGCTGGCCCTCGCCCGGCTGGCGGCGTAAACAGGATCTGAAACCAATTGGAGTTCGCCATGTTGTCCCGCATCCTGCCCCTTACCGCCGTCCTGCTTTTGCTGCCCGTCGCTGCCTGCGCCCAGGACACTGATCCCGTACCGCCAGCTACGGTCACCACGACCAGCGGTGAAGTGATCATGCGCGACCGCACCCCGGCGGGCACGGTCAATCTGCGCCAGGGCCCTGACGGTGTTGTCATCCGGATCGCAGTTGATGGCCTGCCGGACGCAGCGCGCAATCAATGGCATGGCGCCCATCTGCACAGTGTCGGTGATTGCTCATCTGAGGATTTCACCTCCTCGGCCGGCCATATCAACCCCTCGGCGCGCCAGCACGGCCTGCTCAATCCGGATGGTCCCGACAATGCCGATCTGCCCAATCTCTGGGTCGATGCCAATGGCTCGATCCGGGCCGAAGTCTACACCACACGCGTCAGCCTGAACGGCTCTGACGGCCTGCCCGCTTTGCTCGACGAAGACGGTTCAGCGCTGGTGATCCATGCCGGCAGCGATGACCAGACCAGCCAGCCGATCGGCGGCGCCGGTGCGCGCATCGCCTGCGCGGTGATCACTACGCCCTAGCGCGCGAACCAAAAACCCACCACAATCCCGGCCTGTTTAGTCATCGGGATTCAAAACCATGCGCGTAAAACTCTGCTCCGCCCTCGCGGCCCTTGCCCTGACCGCAGCGCCTGCCTTTGGCGACGCCGCCTGGACGTCCAATCTTGGCCCGGTCATTTATGATGTCGACGCTGGCGACGCGGTCGTACTCATGAATTTCACGCGGGGGAGCGGCGCGGAACGTCGCACCTTCGTGCGCGGTCTGGTGGGCAATTTTGACCATCGCGGCAGCTATACCGGTTACTGGGTGGAAGCCGATGACGGCCCGTCCACGACGCCGGTCTGTGACGTTGCCATCCTCGATGCCGAGGGCAATTCGACCCATCATTGGGGCCGGGTAGAGTTTCAGATCGTCGATTCCGGCCTGCCCTCCTCCTGGGACGCGCTCATCGGCACATGTTTCGACATGCCCACCACCGGCTGGAGCGCACGCGATAACGGCGATTTCGATTACGATGCCTTCGAACGCCGCCGCAATGGTTCACCGAAATAGGCCGAGTCAGACGCGCGTAGCCAGACGCGCGCAGCATGGTGAGCGAAATCAGCGTGAAATCGCTCACCGCGCTGGCGCAGGGAGCTCGTGGTCGTCAGAGTTGCGGCCGGGACACCATCAGCACGAAGATCGCAATCAGAGCGGCGAAGGCCGGCCAACCGAGCGCAAACCAGATCCGCATCAGGCGATGGACGCGGTCGGGAACTGGCTCTCCCGCCGTGACCGCCTCGCCCATCAGGCGCCGGACCCGCAACTGGATCCAGACCACAGGCAACCAGCAAATGCCGATGAAGATGTAGAGCCCATAGCTCATCAAGAGCCAGGGTGCGGTCAGTGGCCAGCCGGCCAGTTGCGCCAATGCGATGCCCGTCAGCGGCTGGGCGATGACAGCGGTGGTGGTGAAGATCCAGTCGGCAAGCACGACATGTTTGGACGCGAGCGCGAAGCCGGGCGCATCGCCGGAACGCCAGGCCATCAGCATGAAGAAGGCAATCGCCGCGCCAGAGCCGAACAAGACACCGGCTGACAGGATGTGCAGGGTTTTGAGGATGAGATAGACCGTCATCAGCGTTCATCCTCGGTCGCGGCGATCATCAGGGCCAGCGCCATCATCGGAAAAACTTTCAGGATCGGGCCCAGCGCATCGGCCCACAGGCCGGGCAGGGTCATACTGAGCGTCGCGATATAGGCGAAAGTGCCAGCGATCATGATCGCGGCGACCCAGCGCACCCGCCACTTGGCCAGCATCGCCAGACCGAGGGCGAGATCAAAGGCCGAGCCGAACCAGAGCAAAAAGGTCTGCATCGCCGGCTCATAACCAGCCGCCTGCAGCACCGAATAGGCATCGCCGCGGGCAATCGTCAGCGAGAGAATCCCTGTCGCCAGCCAGTAGAGGCCCAAAACCCAGCGCGCGACGGGTCGGGCAAAGCCGAGCCTCGCGTGCCAGCGATCCTGCAGCCCGGCCGGGGCGCTGGCGAGATAGTCATCAAAGCCGCGCGGTGTTGCGCCCGTCGCGGCGAGCCAGGCGGATGGATCGCCCTCGACATCGAAATCGAGCTGTTTCAGCGCCGTCGTCCGCATCGAGGTGCGTACGCCGATCCAGCCCAGTGCATCGCCGAAACCAAAGGCCAGGGCGGCCAGCCAGCGCGGGAGGTGCCAGATCCGCGTGTCGCCAAAGCCGAGCCACCGGCGGTAGCTGCGCACCAATTCATCCATCGAAACGCGTTGCGGTCCGCCGACATCCCAGCTGACCTGAGACGGCGCGTCCGTCTGCAGCAGATCGCTGACTGCCGCGCTCAAATCCTCGACGCCAATCGGACGGAAGATCTGGCTGCCGCCAACCAGCGGCGTGACGAAGGGAATGCCGCACAGCGCCCGGACCAGCGCCGTGCCGCCATAGACATTGCGCGCGACCACCAGCGACGGGCGCAGGATAACCCAGTCGAGATCAAGCGCCTTCAGTGCCGCCTCGCCATCCTGCTTGTCACGGGCATAGGCCGAGCCGGAGGCCTTATCGGCCCCGACCGCCGAAATATGGATCACCCGTCTCACCCCGGCTTGCTCGCAGGCGGCAAACAGAGCAGCGGCGCCATCGACATGGGCGGCGCGGCTATTATCGCCGAGCCCGTCCTGCAGCACGCCAACGCAATTGATCACCGCATCAATGCCGGTCAGACGCGGGAGCCAGTCGGCGGCGCTGTCGTGGCGAAAATCACAGGCGATCCAGTTGATGTCGGGAGCCAAGCGGCGGGCCTGATCGATGCCGCGACCGGCGGCAGTGATGGAATGGTCCTGACTGTGCAGATGGGCCGCCAGATGCGAGCCGATAAAACCCGAGGCGCCAGCGATAAGGATATGCATGACCGCCCACTCCCCCTCAGCGCCGGATCAGCCGCGGCCTGGGGCCGCGCCTGCCACGACGCTCACTGTTCCTGCGCGAGTTGGCCTTCGCGGACCCGAGCGAGATTATCGCTCATATTATGGGTGATCGCAGTTCGCAGGGCGGGCCAGACGCCCTCGACCTTGAGCCATTCGGCACCGGGCATATCGGCATTGTTGATAGCCGCATAATAGGCGGAATTGCCATAGGAGCATGCCCACCAGGGCGAAGCTTGGCCGGTAAAGACCTCACCGGATTCGATCACGCCGCGCAACGCAGCTTCCATCCGCGCCGTATCCGAATTCATCAATGCCGTCACCGCAGGCCCGGCCTGTTGAGAGGAGGCGGTGACAACAGCCAGTGCGGTCGAATCGATGCAACGCGAGGCGTCGTAAATCGTCCGGGCGCGTCCGAGGAAATAGGCTTGCAGGGCACGGTCGGGATCTGTCTCCACTGTCAGGCGCGCGACCTCGAACAGGAAAATCGGCGGATTGATGTCGCGCCGCTGCCATAATTGATCGGCGATGGCCGAGCCCCGGTCCGCATCGGCGCCGTGCAATGTCGCCAAGGTCACCAGCACATCGCCCCATGCCGCGTCGCCAACAACAAATTGGGACTCGGTGCCTTCGTCCGGAACCGTCATGATCGCGGGATGACGCATATTGGCGTCTTCGCCCTGCGCCCAAGCTGGTGTCGCCAGCATGAGCCAAGCCAGGACCATTATTGAATTACGCATCATCGACTCCTCGCCCCCCGGCCGCGTCCCGTACCGATCAGAACGGAATTTCATCATCCATATCGGCGCTGCGGAAATCTTCCTTCGGCGCATCGACCGAGCGCTGCGGCGTACGCTCGCTGGAGTCGAAGCTGCCGCCACCGCCGCCATAGGAACCGCCCTCGCCCTTGCTGTCGAGCATTTGCAATTCGCCGCGGTATTTCTGCAGCACGATCTCGGTATTGTATTTGTCGACGCCGTTCTGGTCGGTCCATTTGCGGGTCTGCAGCGCGCCCTCGATATAAACCTTGGCGCCCTTCTTCAGATAATTCTCGGCGACCTTGGCGAGCTGGTCGTTGAAGATGACGACGCTATGCCATTCGGTCTTCTCGCGGCGCTCGCCGGAGGTCTTGTCGCGCCAGCTTTCCGAGGTCGCGATCCGCAGATTGCACACCGGATCGCCATTCGGCAGACGCCGGGTCTCCGGATCCTTGCCCAGATTGCCCACCAGAATGACCTTGTTCACAGATCCCGCCATCGCCCATTCTCCATGTTTTTGTGTTGCACGGCTTGTGCGCCGAGCCAATTTGTTCACATTATGTTCCACGGGTCAATTGTGCCCGCGAGTCGGGGGGATTTGAACGGAGTGTTGCAGCAGAGTCCAGTGAGGCGCGCGGCGAGCTGTGGATGGAACACAGGCCTCATGCTTGCCGACACCGACTTCCTGCCTACATGGTGTCAGCAGACCCGCATCTCGCGGCTGGACGAGCCACCGCTTGTTCTCTAAATGTTCAGCAGAAATCCCGCCCGCGACTCGGCAGACGAAAGACATTTCATGGCCCTCGACACCATCCGCGTGCGCGGTGCGCGCGAACATAATCTCAAGAATGTCTCTGTGGATCTGCCGCGCGACAAGCTGATCGTGTTCACCGGCCTTTCGGGCTCGGGCAAGTCCTCGCTGGCGTTTGACACGATTTATGCCGAGGGGCAGCGGCGCTATGTCGAGAGCCTGTCGGCCTATGCGCGTCAATTTCTCGAATTGATGTCGAAGCCGGACATGGATTCGATCGAGGGCCTGTCGCCGGCGATTTCGATTGAGCAGAAGACGACCTCGAAAAATCCGCGCTCCACGGTCGGCACCGTCACCGAAATCTATGATTACATGCGCCTGTTATGGGCCCGCGTCGGTGTGCCCTATTCGCCGGCGACCGGCCTGCCGATCCGCTCCCAGACTGTCAGCCAGATGGTCGACAAGCTGATGGCGCTGGATGACGGCGCGCGGCTCTATCTGCTGGCGCCCGTGGTGCGCGGCCGCAAGGGCGAATACCGCAAGGAATTCGCTGAGTGGCTGAAGGCTGGCTTCCAGCGCGTCAAGGTGAATGGCGAATTCTACACGCTCGAGGAAGCGCCCGTTCTCGACAAGAAATTCAAGCACGATATCGATGTCGTGGTTGACCGGCTGGTGATCAAGCCGGGCCTGGAAGACCGCCTCGCCGACAGTCTGGAAACCGCGCTGCGGCTGGCCGATGGTCTGGCGGTCGCCGAATTTGCCGACAAGAGCGACGATGACAGCCCGGCCGAGCGGCTGATCTTCTCGCAGAAATTCGCCTGCCCGGTCTCCGGCTTCACCATTGCCGAGATCGAACCGCGCCTCTTTTCGTTCAACAATCCCTTCGGTGCCTGCCCGGCCTGTGACGGGCTCGGCCAGTCGCTCAAATTCGACGAGGACCTCGTCGCCCCCGATCGCGACAAATCCCTGACCAATGGCGCCATCGCGCCCTGGAGCCGCGCCACATCCAAGCTCTACCAGCAGACGCTGCAGGCGCTGGCGACGCATTTCGGCGGCGATATGTTCAAGCCATGGCGCGAATTGCCGGAGGATTTCCGCAAGGTCATCCTCTACGGCACCAAGGACGACATCACTTTCGTCTATGAGGACGGCCTGCGGAAGTTCGAGACCAAGAAGCCGTTCGAAGGCGTCATCCCCAATCTGGAACGACGCTGGCGTGAGACCGATTCAAGCTGGGTGCGCGAAGATTTGGGCCGCTTCCAGTCGTCCCAGCCCTGCGAGACCTGCCATGGCCGCCGGCTCAAGCCGGAAGCTCTGTGCGTCAAGATCGCCGACCATGACATCGCCCAAGCCGGCACCATGCCGATCCAGGTGGCGCGCGACTGGTTTGGCACGCTCGAGGCGGGCATGTCGCCGAAGGACCAGCAGATCGCCGAACGCATCCTGAAGGAAATCCGCGAGCGGCTGAAATTCCTCGTCGATGTCGGGCTGGACTATCTCACCCTGGATCGCGCCTCGGGCACCTTGTCGGGCGGCGAGAGCCAGCGCATCCGCCTGGCCAGCCAGATCGGCTCGGGGCTGACCGGCGTGCTGTATGTCCTCGACGAGCCCTCCATCGGCCTGCACCAGCGCGACAATTCACGCCTGCTGGAAAGCCTGCGCGGGCTGCGTGATCTGGGCAATACGGTGATCATTGTCGAGCATGACGAGGAGGCCATCCTGACGGCCGATCATGTCGTTGACCTTGGCCCCGCTGCCGGCGTTCATGGCGGCGAAATCATCGCCGAAGGCCTGCCCGCCGATATTCTCGCCAGCGAGGCGAGCCTGACCGGCCAGTATTTACGCGGCACACGGCGGATCGAGATCCCGGTCAAGCGGCGCAAGATCAACAAGAAACGCGTCGTGCGAGTCGTTGATGCGACGGGCAATAATCTCAAGAACATCTCGGCCGATTTCCCGCTTGGCGTCATGACTTGCGTCACCGGTGTCTCCGGCGGCGGCAAGTCGACCCTGACGATTGAAACCCTCTACAAGGCCGCCGCCCGCAAGCTCAACAAGGCCCAGACCGTACCGGGCCCGCATGAGCGCGTTGAGGGGCTGGATCAGCTCGACAAGATCATCGATATCGACCAATCGCCGATCGGACGCACGCCGCGCTCCAATCCGGCCACCTATACCGGCGCCTTCACCCCGATCCGCGAATGGTTCGCCCAGCTCCCGGACTCGAAAACCCGTGGCTACAAGCCCGGCCGTTTCTCCTTCAACGTCAAGGGCGGGCGTTGTGAGGCCTGCCAGGGCGATGGCGTGGTTAAGATCGAGATGCACTTTTTGCCCGATGTCTATGTGCCCTGCGATGTCTGCCACGGCGCCCGCTTCAATCGCGAAACGCTCGAAGTCAAGTTCAAGGGCAAATCCATCGCCGACGTGCTCGACATGACGGTCGAGGAAGGCGCCGACTTCTTCAAGGCCGTGCCCGCCGTGCGCGACAAGATGGAGACGCTCAAGCGCGTCGGGCTCGGCTATATCAAGATCGGCCAGCCGGCGACCCAGCTCTCCGGCGGCGAAGCCCAGCGCGTCAAACTTTCCAAGGAACTCGCCAAACGCGCCACCGGCAAAACGCTCTACATCCTCGACGAGCCCACCACCGGCCTGCATTTCGAAGATATCCGCAAGCTATTGGAAGTGCTGCACGAACTGGTCGAGACCGGCAATACCGTCGTGGTCATCGAGCATAATCTCGACGTCATCAAGACCGCCGACTGGCTGATCGATCTCGGCCCCGAAGGCGGCGATGGCGGCGGCGAAATTGTCGCCATCGGCACACCGGAGGACGTCGCGAAAGTCGAAGCCAGCTGGACCGGGCGCTATCTGGCGCCAATGCTGGCGAAAGAGACGGCGCGGCGGAAAATGGCGGCGGTTTAGGGGGCTGACTCTAGATCTCAGGTGCAAGCATTCCTTGTCCGGCGATGGCAAGCCCCGCATGGTTTGGCCATGATCAATCCGATATTTTCCGCCCTGACCCTGCTGACCGCGAGCCTTGGCCTGCAGGACAATTCCATCCCCAACCTCACGCCTGTCGTTGAGACTGCCGTCGCAGACGACGCCGTCCCTGGTGCCTCGATCGCCCTGGTCCAAGCCGTCGAAAACCCCCACACGGCCGTTGCGGGCGTCGCGGAGCGCAATGGGTCGGCCGTGACGCCGGACACACGCTTTCTCGCGGGCAGTATCGGCAAGACCTTCGCCGCGACCATTGCGGCGCAGCTGACCCTTGAAGGACAACTCGAGCTGGATGCGCCGATCTCCACCTGGCTCGCCGACCGGCCCTGGTTTGCCCGCCTGCGCAATGCAGACCGCATCACGCTGCGCCAATTGCTCAATCACTCGGCCGGAATTCCCGACTATCTCGAGAGCGCAGGGTTCTACTTTGCCGGTCTGGGGCGCGGCGAACGCGGGTTCACACCCGACGAGATCATCAATTATGTCGCGGGCGATACACCATCAGGCGAGCCGGGCCAGCACTACGCCTATTCCGACACTCACTACATCCTCGTCGGGCTCATCCTCGAAGGCGTCACCGGTGAGCGCTATGGCGATCTGGTTCGCGAGCGGATCATCGGGCCACTTGGTCTAGAAAATACCCAAGTGCTGGACGGGCGGGACTATCAGAACCTGGCATCGGGCCATCGGCGCGGCCTCTTCCATGGACTGAATCCCACCGCCCGCGATGGCCGGTTGAGCCGCAATTATGATTATGAATGGGCGGCCGGCGGCATTGTGTCCAACCCCACCGATCTGGCACGGTTCTACCTGGCGCTGGGTGGCGATCAATTGGCGGACGAACGTGCGGTGATGATGGCCGACGCCAATCCGATCAACCTCGAACGTCAGATCTATTATGGTCTTGGCGTCTTCGTGACCCTCTATCCGGACAACGCGTTCCGCCTCTTCCACGGTGGCGACTTCGCCGGCTATCGCTCCGCGGTCGTCTACGATACGCGGACAGGCTGCGCGATCGCCGTCCAGGGCAATGGCAAGGGCTTTGAAGCGCCGGATGTATTGCTGCAATTGAATGCGGCACTGGTGGATGAACGCAACTAGCCGCGCCGATTAGTCCTCACGCACCATCTCGACGTCATCAAAACCGCCGACTAGCAGATCGACCTTGGCCCGGAGGACGGCGACGGCGAAAACGTCGCCATCGGCAGGCCGGAGGACGTCGCAAAAGTCGAGACCAGCTGGACCGGACGCTATCGGGCACCGGTGCTGGCGAAGGAAACCGCGCGGCGGAAACTGGCGGCGGTTTAGGCGTTCACCTCGCCCGTTCCGACGCCAGGCGCCACCCCGATCGCAGGTGCTTCGGCCGCGGCGCGCTTGCGGGCGTCCCAATTGGCGATGGCGGCCGACGGTCCGAACACCAGGAAAATCATCAGCGCCTGCAGCGGAATCGCCAGCCAGATGAGGGCGCCATACGGATTGGCTACAGCTGCCATTACGGCGGGATCGTGCATCGCCTCCGGCCCCGACATCGAAGCCGTCATGACCGACATCATGTTGGGCGAGAGTACGATCACGATGCCGATCAGCACGAGATAGAGCACCAGGTGGGCCCAAAACAGCTGCATGCCGGCGCCCTTCGAGGCCTTCCAGCCGCCGAGCCGGAATTTGCGGTCGCGGATCGTGAGTGCAAGACCGACCGAAAGCCGACCGATGACGTATAGATAGAAAAACATCAGTGGAATCATGATGATCATCATGATTCCTACAGCGGCGGCCGGCGAATTCGGATCGCCCGCAGCACCAAGGAAATCCCCTATCCCCGGGATAAACCGCAATAGCAAGAGCAGGAACGCCACCGGGATCAGGCTCAGGAGCATGATCCCCGTGTCGATCAGCACGATGAGGATGTAGACGCCCAGCGTGCGCAACTCGTCGAAACCGAGCTGCAGTGGCAGGCGCATGGCCGGCGCCTCGCGGATATAGACCCGGTGCACGCCAGCGATGACCACGCTGCTCAGAATCATCGAAACGCCCATGAGAGCCGCAAAATAACCACCGAAGCTGCCGAAATCACCCTGCGCCATCTGCGTTGCCGATTGCATATAACCGGCGAAGAAGCCGATGCCGGCAGCCGATTGGGCCCACAGGTAATAGGCGGCGTAGAGCGCAGAAAGCGCCGCGATAAAGGCCAGCGCCCGCACCGGCCGCCAGAACAGCGTGCGGATGCCATAAGTCAACGCGTCAAAAAAACGAAAGCGTTCGGTCATGATTCCCCCCAGGTTCAATTTTCAAAATTGCATGGCCCATTACGGACGCACAATTCGAAAATACAACCTGAAAAAAGCACCCTGCTGGCCCCCGACGCCGGCTAGCCCGGCTTGCGCGCCGAAAACACAAAGACTTCCAGTGGCATAAACGCGGGCTCGGGGCCGACGCGGGAGCGCAGCGCCAGCGTGAAGCGCTCGATCACGGCCGTTTCGGCTCTGTGGCGAGCTTGGCCTCGCCCTCGGCAGCCAGCGGCACTGCCGATCCGGCAACGCCAAAGTTGGAAAATTTGCCCCGCAGCAACAGGGCGACGATGCCGGCGCACAAGACCACACTCGTCACCACGCTCGCCTCCGGTCCGAACACGCCACCGGTGAGCCACCAGGCTGCGTCGGGCGTATCGGCGAGATCGATGATGACGGGTGTCACCAGCACGTCCTGACCGCTCACCGGCAGGCCGAAGCCGGAGGCCAGCAGCCAGTTCCAGGCCGCATGCCAGCCGCATACGCCCCAGAGCGAGCCTTCCTTGGCCGCATACAGGCTGAGAAACACACCGACCAGCACGATATTGGCGAGACCGAACATCAGCTCCTGCGACCAGGCGATATTGCCGGCATGGACCAGACCGAACAGGACCGAATTGATGATGATCGCCAGCCAGATGCCATGGCGCGACGCGATCAGGCCCATCAGCCAGCCGCGGAAAAGCAGTTCTTCGGTCGAGCCCTGAATGATGAAGCCGGCCAGCAGCCAGGCCACCGGGATCAGGCTGGCGATGGCCAGGCTGCCGCTCGCCTCGATCTGATAACCGCCAACGGCCCAGATAATCCCCACCACGGCCGCGAGAAAGGCCAGGCCGAGACCATAACCCCGCACGAAACGAACCGGAAAGCGGCCATTGAGGCCAACCGTAGCGGGACCGCGGCGTTCGAAGAATGTCGACCAGAGCAGCACGAGAATGGCAGAAACGCCGAAGGCGGCGATCAGGATATAGGTCGTGCCGACCCAACCAATCTCACCGGTTCCGGGGTCGATCAGCCCGAGCAAAACGCCCGGAATTACGCCAAGAATCTGACCGCCCGCCATGAAGACGACCATCAGCACAATTGCTGCCAGCGTCCAGGTCCGGCGTTGGCGCGCCTCGCGCGGCGCATAAATTTCCCGTCCAGTCATGATAATCCCCCAAGCACCCACTCAAACAAAGGTCAGCTCAATTCAGCCCGCAATCTGTACGCTGGGCGCTCGGGCCGCAAGCCATGGCAAAACGGCCCGCCGGTGTGCCGGCAGGCCGTTCTGGATCATTGCATCGAGGCGCCGTCAGCCTTCGCTGGGCGAAGCCCCGGCGGGATGGTCGGCCGTGAGCACCGGCGAGTCGGTCTCCTCCGGCGCGCCATCGGCGCGGTAGCGCACGGCATTATAGGCGCCGACCCCGTGCCACATGGCTTCAAAGGCGATCTGCATCGCATAGGCCAACACAAGACCCGTCACGAGACCGGTCACGACGGCGGGATTGCCCATAACGCCCTGCAACAGATCAATCACATCCTGCGGCATGACATCAGATGAGCCTTCGGCCAGCTGGATGAAATCCATGATCAGAGGCATCAAGGCGCCCAGGAAGATCAACTGGATCAAGCCGCCCAGAATGATCGAGAGCACCAAGATCAGACCGGCCACCACGAGATAGCTCAGCGCCAGATTCCAGAACACGCCCTTGCTGGCGGTCCAGCTCTCAAAGAAACGAACCCGGCGGTCGACGAAAGTCAGCGCTGGCGCCGAAGCGAGCCGGATGCAGAAGACGATGACGACGATAGTGATCGTCAGCACGCCGATGAAGGCGATCAGCCCGGTCGCCAGCCCACCGGCCAGGGACCCGTCCGTGCCGGCAAATACGCCGGCCGCCACAAGCGTGACCACCCCAACGGCCATCATGATGCCGAGATAGCCGGCGATGCCGACCACGATATAGAGAAGATTGACCCCAAGCAGGCGCAGCTCGTCACCGCCGAGGCGGAAGGGGATGACGGCCGCGATCTCACCGCGGGTCAAAAAGCGCAGCCAAGCGGCCTGGAACATCAGCGCCGCCAGGATCCCGCCCAGTGTGATCAGGGGGATGGAGGCGATAAACGGTCCGAGCAGGCTCAGCATCTGCCGTTCGGCCTCGTGCTCGCCAAGGCTGCCATTGGCCTCCTGCATCGCCAGTTCGAACACACCGGCATAAAACGGTGCCAGCAGCATATAGGCGAGCAGGCTAAGCGCGATAACGACCACCGCCTGGCAGACGGCGATCCAGATTACGCCGAGTGGATTCTTGCCGAAGCGATTGAAAAAGAAGAAAATACATTCCCCGATATCGAAAGCCTTGCCTGTCATTTCGCTCCCCTTTGCGACTGATCGCAGATTAGAAGCCTATCATGACAGTTTGGCTATCGATGACCAGAGGGATGCTAACCGGCGCGATCCCCCGCCGGCGCGGCGGCGGTACGATTGCGGTATATATAGGCGTAAAGGCCTGAGAATACGGGAACATTGATGAAGGCCATCAACCCGTTCCAGCGCAAATATTCCTCGGCGGCGGCCAGCGCCGGCGAATTGATCTGATCCGCGCCGACCAGAACCGGCACATAGAGCGGGCGCGAACCAACCAGGGCGCAGATCAACTCATACAGTCCCGCCTCCAGCGCCAGCAGTGGCAGAGCCGTCAGCAACAGCGCCGCTGCGATCCGGGCCGAATTGCCGCCGCTCAACGACCAGGCGCTCAGCACCATGATCTTGCGCTTGGCGATTGTCGCTGGGAAGGCCAGCACCAGACGCGCCGAAAGCCAGACCAGCAAGCCGGCGGCGACCAGGCCAACCGCGCCGACCACGACCCAGTCAGTGGTGCCCAGATAGGCCATTGCATCGGCGAGATCGAGCCCGGCCGCTTCCGGATCAATCCCGGCCCCCGTTATCGCGCCCGCGGCAATCGAGCCAAGCACCACGGCCCAGAACATGAAGGCCATGATGAAGACCAGCAGGGTCAGCGCCGAAACCAGCAGACCGACGATAAAGATGCGGCCCTCATCAGCGCCAGCCTTGAGCGAGTGCCAGCCGCTATAATCGCCCAGCACCGCCATGCGCAGGCAGGCCGCCGACAGGGCCAGGCTCGCGACGACTGACACCAGCGACAGCAGGAAAAACCCCATCGCCATAACCGGATTACCAGCGACATCGCTGATCGCCTGCATCAATACCAGCTGCGCCAAATAGGCCAAGGTATAGGGCGCTGCCGCGATCAGGGCGCGCTGCCAGTGCGATATCAGGAAGGCGTAAGCCGCCAAGGCACTGCGCAGGATCGGGACGTGTGTCGCACTGGATGTCGGGTTCATGCCGGGCTCCGAAGTCATGACTGCGTTCTACGCCCCCGATCTGGACGTGACGGGCCGCGAAGGCAAGTTCCCGGCTGCAGCGGGCGGCCGCGGCAAGGCGCCGGTCACTCCTCGCTCAGCATGAATTGGAACTGCGTCTGGAGCGCCTCACGCCGCACCGGCACACCATCACGGACGGCGGGACGATAGTGCCACCGTTCGATGGCCCGCATTGCGGCGCGGTCGAAGACGCCGCGCGGAAGCGATGCGAGCACCTCGGCATCTTCAATCCGGCCATCCTCATTGACCGCGAACTGCACGAGGACCACCCCCTCCAAGCCTTGCTCTGCAGCGTTGACGGGGTAGAGCGGTTCGGCCCGACGGAGCGGAGCGGTATCAAAATTCCCGTCATCGATGCGAGCGGGCGGCTGGTCTCGCTCAATATTCGGAAATTCGGACGCTGCGATCTGCAGGTTCAGCGCTTCGCGCTGGCTTTCGTCCAGGTCATATCCCGCCAGCGTCGCCCAGGCCCAGGCGGTCCGCGCCGCGGAGACCGATTCCGGCTGCTCAAGCGCGCCGAGAATATTGGCAGCCATTCTGAAATCAAGAATGCTCGCGGCCCGCTCTTCAGCGATATAGCGCCCGACGCCCGACAGATAATAGGCATTACCCAGGACATAATCATGCGGACGGTCCACCGCTTCATAGGCAGCGACAGCCTGGACGGCATGCGGACCCACCAGTCGAATTCGCCCGAGCTGGGCCGCCGTGGCGGCGATCATATAGTGGATATCCCCGCTCAAACCCTGGTCTGCCAACACCTCCCCGGTCCCGACGGCATTGTCTGATCGCGTCGAGCAGCGAAAGGCGTCAGACGTGTCGCCCTGCGCAAACGCGGCAAGCGAGGCCTGATACCAGCGCAGGGCCCGCTCAGCCGCGGGCGCCCGTAGGCGATCTGATATCTCGGCAGCGCTCCGCCAGGCGTCATAGGCGGGCTCATACTGGCCGCGCGCCAGCGCCAGCTGGCCGTAATTCTCCGCCAGTATCCCGATCAACTCGGAGTCAATGCGCTCAGCCCTCGCCGCCCGCCAGGCCGTCTCCGCGGCCTCGCTCGCAGTCGCATAGTCCTGCGCCGCCATCGCGGCCTCATAAGCCAGATAGGGCTGCGCCACGCTGTCCGGCAAGGGCTCATCCTGGGCCATCACCCCGGCTGTCAGTGCCAGAAAACACCCAAGAACAACCCCAATGCGTGTCATGGCAACACTCCCCCGTGGCGCGATTATTCGTGCCCGACGACGCGTCTGTCAATGCTGCGCTGCCCCGTAGCGCTTGACTTGCCCCGCCCCCCGCTCGATATGCCGCCCATGACCCAAACCTCTCTCAAACCTGTCCACATCATCGGCGGCGGCATGGCCGGCTCCGAAGCCGCTTGGCAGCTCGTCTCACAAGGCGTGCCCGTCATCCTGCACGAGATGCGCGGCGTGAAGGAAACCGAGGCCCACAAGACTGACGGGCTGGCCGAGCTGGTCTGTTCCAACTCGTTTCGCTCCGATGATGCCAGGACCAATGCGGTCGGGCTGTTGCACGAGGAAATGCGGCGCTGCGGCTCGATCATCCTGGCCGAAGGCGATAATAACCGCCTGCCGGCCGGCGGCGCCCTCGCCGTTGATCGCGATGCCTTTTCCGCCGCCGTCACCAAACGCCTGAGCGAGCATCCGCTGGTGACGATCTCGCGCGAGGAAATCACCGGTCTGCCGCCACAAGACTGGGACAGCGTCATCATCGCCACCGGGCCTTTGACGTCGCAAAGCCTGTCGGAAGCGATCCTCAAAGAGACCGGCGAAGACGAGCTGGCTTTCTTCGACGCCATCGCACCGGTGATCCATCGCGACAGCGTCAATATGGAGAAGGCCTGGTTCCAGTCGCGCTATGACAAGGGCGAGACGCTGGCCGACCAGACCGCTTATCTCAATTGCCCGATGGACAAGGCGCAGTATGACGCCTTCATCGACGCACTGATCGCAGGCGAGAAGACCGAATTCAAGGAGTGGGAAGGCACGCCCTATTTCGAGGGCTGCCTGCCGATCGAAGTGATGGCCGAGCGCGGCCGCGAAACGCTGCGGCACGGGCCGATGAAACCGGTCGGTCTGACCAATCCGCACAATCCCACCGTCAAGGCCTATGCCATCGTGCAATTGCGCCAGGACAATGCGCTGGGCACGCTGTTCAACATGGTCGGTTTCCAGACCAAGCTGAAATACGGCGTCCAGACCGAAATCTTCCGCCTCATCCCCGGTCTGGAAGAGGCGCAATTTGCCCGCCTCGGCGGCATTCACCGCAATACTTTCCTCAACTCACCGCGCCTGCTCGATGATCAATTGCGCCTGAAATCCCAGCCGCGTCTGCGCTTTGCCGGCCAGTTGATCGGCGTTGAGGGCTATGTCGAAAGCGCCTCGATGGGCCTGCTCGCCGGACGCTATGCCGCCGCCGAACGCCTCGGCACGACGCTCGCTCCGCCGCCGGAGACCACCGCGATGGGCGCCCTGATCCGCCACGTCACCGGCGGCCATCTCGACGCCGGCAAGGGCAGTTTCCAGCCGATGAATGTCAATTTCGGCCTCTTCCCGCCGATCACCCAGCCCACGCAAGACGCCGAGGGCAACCGCATCCGCGGCAAAGCCAAAACGCCGGCCCGCAAGACCGCGATGTCAGAACGGGCGCTGGATGATCTGGCGGCGTGGCTGGGGTAGGCGTGCCAATCCCCGTCACGTCCTCAATCGTCGCTGATATCTGGTTTGGGATCACCACGGCCCAGAAGCGAGGCCGCGCGGGCCTTGGCAGGTGAAATCTGGCGCGCAAACTTGCGGACCCAATCGATCAGCGCTTCGCACCGGGACTCATCTGCCAAGGCAGCAATGATCAATTCCGCGGCACGCTCATCGAAGGCAGCCGGACGCCGGATCGAAGCCCCATTGATCGACAGGAATATGACGCCCGCGACGAATCCGGTCCGCTTATTGCCTTGAAGAAACGCGTGCGCCCGAGCGATTGAAATCATGAGCGTGCAGGCGAGCGTCACCAAATCGGAACTCTGATCATAGGCGAAGGTTTGATGCGGTGCGGCGAGAGCCCCCTCTAGCAGGCTCCGGCTCATGACTGAATGCGGCTCAGACGTATCCAGCACGATATTCTGATTCAATTCGATTAGCTGTCTACCGCCAGCCAAACCGGTTCATTCAGCAAGGCGCTTCATCGTTTTGGGGAACCGTTTCGCGACGTCCTTGTACATGGACGCCATGTCCATATCCGCCACTTTTGGCGGTACGGCTGTCGCACGTCCGGCCTTTTTGGCGGCAAGGGTCTTTTTCGCAATCACGTTCATTTCACTCTCCTGCGAAGAATATACCCTATCGAATACCGCCTTTCAAATCCGCTAACCCGGTCCACCACCGCATCTTGAAGGCGTTTACCCCCTCATCGTCCCGTCAACGACAACCAGCTCAACCTGGCCTGCCGCGCCAGCAGGGCGCGTTCCGGCGAGATTTCGAACGGGTTTCTCGGCAGGCGTTTGAGATAGCCGCGTGCCAGCACGACATAACCGGTCGCCGGCACCGCTTCAGCCGGCAGTGGCCCCGCCGCCGCAAATCCATGCGCGGCATCTTCGGCGATGGCGCGCACCGGTTGGATCGCGGCGCTGGCCTTGTCGGGCCCGAGGCCCTGGGCGAGCATGGCGGGGGTGCCGCCAAGCTCGGTCAGATAATCGCCGGCGACCGGGGCGCGACCGATGCGGGCGCGCCAGGCGAAGGCACGCATCAACCCGGTCAGACCCCAGGCGCGGCCGGCATCGCGGATCTGATCTTGCGGCAATTCGCCGCCCGTCAACACCAGAGCGAGGCGGACCAGACGCACCGAAGTGCGATCAACATAATCGACCAGGGCGTCGAGGTCGGCATGCGGTGCGGCGGCGATGTCGTCGAAGCGGGCATCAATCAGATCGAGCAATTCGGCTTGCGGCAACAGGCCCGTCAGCGGTGCCAGCGCCTCGGTGACGACATGGCGGCGCACCTTCGGTGTCTCGGCATAAAGGTCAGTCACGGCATCGCGCCACCAGGTCAGCTTCATCTCGCCGATCAGGCTTTCCGAAGTCGCGTCAGCGATCCGGCCGATCTCGTGGTTGAGAGCGTAAAGCGCAAACAGACGTTCGCGCACACCGGCCGGCGCGAACAGCGCCGCCAGACGCCGGTCCGGGTCAGCCTGCTGCAAAACCTGCGATAAATCCTCAGCGCTCATGCGCTCCTCCGGTGGACAATGGCGGCCAGTGGCCCATATGGATTGATATCATTGTGCGCCGCCTCTGCCCGCACCGCTTGCACCTGTTTTGTCACACTCGATATCGATGGAGATATACTCATGAGCTTCACCCTGCCCGACCTGCCCTATTCGCGCGATGCCCTCGCCCCGCATATCTCCGCCGAGACGCTCGACATCCACCATGGCAAGCATCACGCCGCCTATGTCACCAATCTCAACAAGATGCTGGACGGCCATGAGCTGGCCGGCAAGGCCCTTGAAGACGTTGTCAAAGCGACCGCTGGCCAGGCCGACAAGGCCGGCATTTTCAACAATGCGGCCCAGGTCTGGAACCATACTTTCTACTGGCAGTCGATGCGGCCGAATGGCGGCGGCGCGCCCAAGGGCGAGCTGGCCAAGCTGATCGATCGTGATTTCGGTTCGCTCGACGCCTTCAAGACCGCCTTCGCCGCTGCCGGCGCAACCCAGTTCGGCTCCGGTTGGGCTTGGCTGGTCGCGAAAGACGGCAAGCTGGAAATCCGCAAGACTGCCAATGCCGAAACCCCGGTGACCGAGGCCGGCGTGACGCCGCTCTTGACGATGGACGTCTGGGAACACGCCTATTACGTCGACTTCCGCAACCGCCGCCCGGACTATATCGCCACCTTCCTCGCCCATCTGGTGAACTGGGAATTTGCCGCCGCCAATCTGGCTGCCGCAAAATAACGATAAAGCGGGTCGCCAAGCGCGCGATTGAGTCCTAATTTCCCCCTCGGTTGATCGATAAAACACCCGAGGGGGAAAACCCATGTTGTTACGTTCCGTATGGGCCGGCGCGGCTTTTGCGCTGCTGGCCTTGGCGCCCGGCTGCAGCCAGCCCGCAGAGCCTGCACAGTCTGCCGCCGCCCACGCCGATGCCGCGACCTCGAGTGAGAATTTCGATCCCACTGGACTGGCGCGCTTTGACGCCGCTTTTCAGGATCATGCCGACCGCCAGGTCCGCGCCGGTTATGCCGCCATCCTGATCCGCAATGGTGAGACCCATATCGTCACTGCCGGTGTCCGTGATGTTGCGAATGGCGAGCCTATGCTGGCCGACACCCAGGTACGTCTCGCCTCAATGACCAAGCCGGTGACCGCCGTCGCCGTGATGATGCTGGTCGAAAGCGGCGATATCGCGCTGGACGATCCGGTCGCCAATTATATCCCCGCCTTCGCGGCAACGCGGGTCGCCACCAGTTATGAGCCCGATGTCGACGGCAATTACCCCACCGTCCCGCAGGCCAGCCCGATCACCATCCGCGAGCTGCTCACCCATACCGGCGGCGTCGGCTATATTTTCGACAATGACACCTCACTGGGCCGCGATTATATGGAGCACACGCTGTATCAGGGCACAGGCGATCTCGCCGAGAAGATCAACCAGCTGGCCGCGCTGCCCCTCTACGCCCAGCCGGGTGAACGCTGGATCTATTCCTATTCCAATGACATTCTCGGCCGCGTCGTCGAAGTCGCATCCGGCATGCCCTTCCAGGACTTCCTGCAGACACGCCTTTTCGACCCGCTCGGCATGACCAACACGACCTTCTTCGTCACCGATGCGCAGATGGCAGAGGCCGCGACGCTCTATCTCCATGGCGAGGACGGTCAACTCCATCCCGCCTATTCGCCAGACAATCCTGAATACCGCCCGAGCTGGGCTTCCGGGGGTGGCGGACTGATCTCGACGGCGATGGATTATTCGCGTTTCGCCAGCATGTTGCTCGGCAATGGACGGCTCGGCGATGTCACAATCCTGCGGCACGCCTCCGTCGCGATGATGACCAGCAATCATGTCGCGCCATCGCAAATGCCACCCGATATGGCTGGGCTTGGCTATGGTTTTGGGGTCGGCATTGCACTGGCTGGCACCGACGACACGCCAGCGCTGGGCATCCCCGGTGATTACAGCTGGGGCGGCCTGTTCGACACCGACTTCTTCGTCAGCCCCTCAACCGGCCTGGTCGCGGTGATGATGACCCAGGAAATCCCGACCGCATACATGCCCGAAGGCCGCACCCGCTCGTGGTGGCGCAGCGCCGCCTACGCGACGCTGCCGCAGTAGGCTGAAGCGGCAAGCCCCGTCAACGCGCGCCGCCGGCCCTATGGAGATTCCGCGCTTGCTTCGGCGTGAAAATATATCTATATTGGTATGGGAAATTCGAAGATGGTGCAGAGACCCGTCATCTGGGTTGGGGATTCCAAAAAGGCCCTGATGGAGTTCCCAAAGGATGTGAGGGTACAGATTGGCTATGCGCTCAGCGAAGCGCAACTCGGGCGAAAGGCCGATTATGCCAAACCGGTTTCCGGTTTGGGGCCCGGTGTTCTGGAGATTGTGGCCAACCACGATACCAATACCTATCGGGCCGTCTACGCGGTGAAGATCGGGGAGGACATATATGTGCTGCACGCGTTCAAGAAGAAGTCGAAGTCCGGTATCGCAACCCCGAAATCACAAATCGACGTCGTCAAAGCCCGGTTGAAACTGCTGAAATTGAAATTGCAAAGGACAGACTGATGGCGACCGAAGACACAATCGAACTGGAATCCGGCAGCGGCAATGTCTTCGCAGACCTGGGACTGGACGATGCACCCGAACTTCAGCTCAAGGCCGCCATCGCGGGGCAGATCAATTCAATCCTGCGCCATCGTCACCTGACGCAGACGCAATCGGCGGCGTTACTTGGCGTGCCCCAACCGAAGATCTCCGCCCTCAAGAATGGCAAGCTGCGGGGATTTTCGCTCGGAAAACTGTTGGAGTTCATGCTGAAGCTCAACCGCGACGTGGAAATAGAATTCAAGAAGACCACGCCCAGCAGTCCGTCGAGATATTATCTCCGCAACGGAAAACAACGCCTGCCCGTCGCGGCCTGACTTCAAACTACGTCACCCGTGGAAAAGAAAAGTCCGGACGAGGTCTCCCGCCCGGACTTTTCATTTTGACGCCCCTCGGCCCGCCAAAGGCGGGCCCGGCGCGTTTCAGTCCAGAGCGTTCAGCGTCAGCCAAACACCGTCTGCGCCATCGTCATCGCGATCAGCATCGGGAAGGACAAGAGCGTATTGGTGCGCGAGAACAGCATCGCGGTGCGGCCGGCTTTCGCCTTGGCTTCCGGATCGGCCTCGACCATGCCGAGCGCGATCTGCTGGTTCGGCCAGATGATGAACCAGACATTATAAGCCATGATGATCGCCATCCACATGCCGATCCCGATGAAGCTGTATTGCGGCAGGTAATGGTCGGCTGCGAGACCGAAGCTGAGAACTTCGACCGTATAGCCACGCAGACCCGCCACCATCAGACCGGTCAGCACGGTCGCCGCCGCACCCCAACGAAACCAGAACAGCGCCGCTGGCGCGATCACCTTGCCGATGGCCGGTTTCTGCTCGTCTGGAATATTCGGCATGTTGGGGATCTGAACGAAGTTGAAATACCACAACAATCCGATCCACATGATGCCCGACACGACATGGGTCCAGCGGGCGATGCCCATCCAGAGCGCATCATTGACCGGGATTGCCCCGCTCACGACATAGGCGCCCAGATAGAGCACGCTCAGCAGCAGCGCGACGTGAACGGTCGTGCGCAGATTTGACAGAATTGCAGGCATGATCTTCCTCCCCAGGAAATGGATGTTTGTCTCCGTGGGGGAATTTACAGCAATTCGCGTGTTGCGATAGTGCGGTCTTTAACGCGGCAATCGCCTAGCTGGAGCTGCCATCGCGCTTGACGCCGATGAAGAGCAGAAGCGGCGCGGCGACGAAGATCGAGGAATAGGTCCCGATCACCACGCCCCAGATCATCGCGAATGAGAAGCTCTTGAGCGCCTCGCCGCCAATTGTGTACAGCGCCAGCAGCGCCACCAGCGTCGTCGATGAGGTCAAGATCGTGCGCGAAAGCGTGTCATTGATCGACATATTGAGCAGCTCGCCCAGGGGCATCTTCTTGTACTTTCGAAGATTTTCCCGGATTCGATCATACACGATCACGGTGTCATTCATCGAATAGCCGACAATCGTCAGAATAGCCGCCACGGTCGCAAGATCAAACGTCATCTGGGTGACCGAGAACATGCCAACGGTTGCGATGACGTCATGCGTCAGGGCCAGAATGGCGCCGACCGAGAACTGCCATTCGAACTGAAACCAGATATAGACCAGCATCAGGAACAGGGCGAGCGAGACTGCGACGAAGCCCTTCACCACAAGCTCACCAGAGACCGCGCCGCCGATCACATCGGTGCCACGCAGCTCGATGCCGGGGAAATTGTCCTGCAGCGCAGCCTCAAGCGCGCGCCGCGCAACCTGCTGCGCTTCCTCGCCTTCAAGTCCTTCGCCGGGCTGTAGCGGCAGGGAAATCAGGACTTCGCGCGGATTGCCGGTCTGCTGGATCCTTGGATCCCCCAGATTCAGATCACCGACAACCTGCCGCATCGCTTCGACATCAGCCGGTTCTGTGGTGCGAACTTCGGTCTGGATCCCACCGCGAAAATCAATCCCGAAATTAATCCCGACATTGGAGAATTCAAACAGCGAGCCGAGCACCAGCAGCACGGAGAACGCGATCGCCCAGATCCGGATCTTGATGAAAGGGACATTGGCCGAAGTTGGCAGAAATCTGATCAGTGCGAACGTCATGGAAACACCTCTCCTACAGCGGAATGGCTTTGGGCTTGAACGCCCGCAACCAGATAACCGCCAGCAGGCGGGAGAAGACAAAGGCGGTGAAGACGGAGGTAATGATGCCGATCGCCAGCGTGATGGCAAAGCCGCGCACCGGACCGGCACCGAGCATGTACAGGACAGCGGCAGCGATGAAGGTCGTGACGTTGGCGTCCAGAATCGCTGACAGCGCGCGCTCATAGCCCGCCTGCAGCGCATTGGCCGGCGTTCGCCCGAGCTTGTTCTCCTCGCGGATACGCTCATAGATCAGCACATTGGCATCAACTGCCATACCGATGGTCAGGATGATACCGGCGATACCCGGCAGGGTCAGCGTCGCGCCGAGGCCCGACAAGGCGCCCATGATCAGGATGACGTTGACCATCAGGGCTATGGTCGCGAACACGCCGAACAAGCCGTAGGCCGCGATCATGAAGACAATAACGGCAAGGAAGCCGACCAGAACGGCAAGCTCACCGCTTTCGATCTGGTCCTGTCCGAGACTGGCGAGAACCGTGCGCTGTTCGACCGGTGTCAGCGAAGCCGGCAGGGCACCCGCATTGAGCAGAACAACAAGCTGCTGTGCCGTTTCATAGGTGAAATTGCCCTCAATAATGCCGGATCCGCCCAAGATCGGGCCGCGAATATTGGGCGCGGTGATGATTTCCCCGTCGAGCACGATCGCAAACCGCTTGCCGACATTATTGCGGGTCATGTCGCCGAACACCAAGGCGCCCTGGGTGTCAAAGCGGAAAGCGACGACCGGGCCGACCGCGGTTTGTGACGTGCTGACGCTGGCGCTGGTCAGATTCTCACCGGTCAGGCGCGAGGCGGTCTCGACCGCGAGATAGGTCGGCGGATTGGTGCTCGCCATTGGGTAGATGGTGCGGCCGGGCGGCACGCGGGCCTGGCCATTCGGGCCCGGATTGATGGTCTCGTCGACGAGGTGGAAACTCATGCTCGCCTGGGCGCCGACAATCGCGATGATCGCATCGGGATCACTGGCACCGGGAACCTGGACCAGAACCCGTGAATCGCCCTGGCGGGCAATGGTCGGATCGGTCGTGCCCAGCCCGTCAAGCCGGCGCCGGATCACTTCGATCGACTGGGTCACGGTGCGGGTGCGAATGGCTTCGAGCTGCTCCGGCGTCACGCCGAGGCGGATCGCGCTGAGATCACTGCCATCGCGGCGAACATCCAGGGTCTGCGTCAGCCCGGGCTGGCCCAGCGCCGAGGACACCGGCTGGGAAAGTTCCGAGAGGACGTCATAGGCGGCATCGCGGTCATCGGGACGCGCCATCAGCACGACCACTTCATCGCCGACCACGGCGACGCTGCGAGCCAGCAAAGGCGGCGTTGCCGCGCGCAGGGTCTGACGCGCATCAGCGGCAAGTGTTTCCAGCTGGCCCTCACGGACCTCAGCCATATTCACTTCAAAGACGATGTGCGAACCGCCCTGCAAATCGAGGCCGAGATTGACCGTCTTGCTTGGGATCCAGCGCCAGATGCCACGCGGTTCTTGCGAATTGTCGATCTCGTTGACGCTGTAACGATCGGATTCCGGAACCAGGTTCGGAAGCGAATACAGCACACCCAGGAAAATGACGGCAATAATGGAAAAGAGCTTCCAGCGCCCGAATTGCAGCATGACGGCGAACCTTGTTCAGCAGGAGCGGTTAGGTATTGGCCGCATCATTGGCCGGCTTCGGTTCAGTCCGACCGCGCACATCAGCAATGGTGTGCTTGATGACCCGCACTTCGACGCCCTTGGACAATTCGACGACGGCTTCGCCCTCTTCGACCTTGACCACTTTGCCGACCAAACCGCCCTGGGTGACGACGACATCGCCGCGCTTCAGGCTTTCGATCAGGTCGCGGTGTTCCTTGGCGCGCTTTTGTTGCGGCCGGATCAGCAGAAAGTAGAAAACGAGGCCCATCAGGACGAGCATCGGGATCGGCGATTCGAGAATGGTCTGGAGATTCATAGCGGGCTCCGCTTGCCGGTGACGCGCTGCCGCAGGGGCAGCAGGCCAAATTCGATTTCGCCGGGACTATATCGGTGCGGGGGCCGGTTGCAACAAGGGTGACTGCAGGAATTCCCGCCACGCTCAGCGCAAATAGCGCATCGGGTCTTCCGGATTGACGCCGCGGCGGATTTCAAAATGCACCTGGGCGATCTCCACAGTGCCGCTGGAGCCGGCCGATGCGATCACCTGGCCGCGCGTCACCTGGTCGCCTTCGCGCACCAGAAGCCGGCTGTTATGAGCATAGGCGGTGACAAAACCACCCTCATGGCGCAGCAGGATCAACTGGCCATAACCGGCCAGTTCCGAACCGGCATAGACCACCTGGCCCGGCGCGGCCGCATGGACCTCGGCGCCGGCCCGCGCTTCGATATTGATGCCGTCATTGCGGCTGCCATCGGGTTTGCGGCCAAAGCCGGACAGGACAGTGCCGCGGATGGGCCAGTCGAAACTGACGGCGGCATTGGTCACTTGCTGCGCGGCCGGCAAGGTCGATTGCGCAGGCGGCGGACTGCGATAGGGCGTGCTCGGCGCGCTGGCCGCAGAACTGGCGCTCGAACTGGCCCCGGAACTGGCCACCGCTGCACCATAGGGCAGCTGGATCGACTGACCGACCTCCAGCTCGTAGGGCGAGCGGATACCATTATGGCTGGCCAATTGCTGGAAAGGAATATTGTAGCGAAGCCCGATCCGGTAAAGATTTTCACCGCGCTGCACCACATGCACCGGCGGATGCGGCATCGACAGGGTCTGTCCCGGACGCACCGTGTAGGGCCGGTTGAGCCCGTTAGCCTGGGCCAGCTCTGCCATCTGAACGCCGCAGCGCTCGGCGATTTCCGACAGCGTATCGCCGGACCGCACAGTGTAACCGCCATTGGCGCAAGCGCGCGAGACCGTTTGCGAACTGCCGGAATAGCTCGACGAGCCGGTGCGATAATCCACGTGCGCAGGCTCGCGCGGCACCGAAGAGCACCCCGCCAACCCTGCACCCAGAGCCGCTACCACGCAGATCAAAACATTCCAGCGCATCGTCCCGACACACACCTCCGGCCAGTCATTCCGGCGATATCAAGCCAGAGAAGGCTTAACCGGCGGTTAGCCATGCGGGAGAAAACGACACAAGGGAAAATTCTAAAGCGATTTCGCTTCGCCCTTCACCAGCGGAACAAAGCGTACATCCATGATATCGGTGCGGGTCAACTCATCGCCTTCGCGCTGATAGCGCACCAGCACCTGTTTGGTACCACGGTCGAGCGGAGCGATGGCGATGCCGCCATCCTTGAGCTGGGCCAGGATTTCGTCGGGGCGCACCGGGGCCGAGGCGGTCAGGATGATGCGGTCGAACGGGGCCTGTTCCGGCCAACCCAACGTGCCGTCGCCGACGCGGGTGGTGATATTGGTCAGCCGCATTTGCGCAAAGCGCGCCTCGGCCTCGCGTGACAGGGTGCGATAGCGTTCGACCGAATAGACCCGCCGCGCCAGGCGCGACAGAACGGCCGCCTGATAGCCGGAGCCGGTGCCGATCTCGAGCACTTTGCAACGATCATCGAGTTTGAGCGCCTGGGTCATCAGCGCCACGATCAGCGGCTGGGAAATCGTCTGGCCGCAATCAATTGGCAAAGCGCGATCATCAAAGGCCTGGTCGCTGAAACGCTCCGGCACGAAAAGATCGCGCGGTGTGCGCTCGATGGCCGCGAGCACGCGCGCATCGGTCACGCCGCCGCCCCGCAGCGCCATCACCAGCTGGATCATGCGCGGATCGGGCATTCGCATCGCGTCAGACATGGATTTCAGCTCCGCGGCGGGACGCCGCCCAGCATGCGCTTGAGCTTGCCCAGCGTCTCGCCATGGGTGAGGTCCATATGCAGCGGCGTCACCGAAATCTTGCCTTCATAGATGGCGCGCAGATCAACGCCCTCGGGCGGATTGGACAACAGGCCCTTGAAGGCCAGCCAGTAATAATCATCGCCGCGTGGATCGACGCGATGTTCGGCGTGCAGGATATGCTGGTCACGCCGGCCCTGACGGGTGACCTCAACCTCGGTCACATCCTCAACCTTGGCGTCGGGGAAATTGATATTCATCAACACATCCTCCGGCCATTGCAGATCGAACAGCCTGCGCAGGATCGGCGCGCCGAAAGTCTGCGCCGTCTCCCACTCGATCGGGTCGCCCTTCTTGAAACCATAGGCCTGCGACAGGGCAACGGAGGGAATGCCCAGCTGCATGCCCTGCATCGCACCCGCCACCGTGCCGGAGAAAGTGACGTCCTCGGCGATATTCTGGCCGCGATTGACGCCGGACAAGACCAGATCGGGCTTCTTGCCCTTGACCAGATCCTGCACCCCGATCAGCACGGCATCGGTCGGCGTGCCGGACACGGAAAAGCGCCGCTCATCATATTGACGAATCCGCAGCGGAGCATGCAGCGACAGCGACCGCCCTGCCCCCGACTGCTCAAGCGCCGGCGCCACGATCCAGACATCATCCGACAATTCCCGCGCAATCGCCTCAAGCACCTTGAGCCCCCGCGCATGCACGCCATCATCATTGGTCAACAGAATGCGCGGATTTTCCGGGATCATGGCGGACAGCTTTCATGGCGGCGATTGAGTGGCCCGCTTCTAAACGATGGGAGACGCGCTGGACATAGCGCGATGCGGTGACGGGGGGCGTCGCGCGTGTTTTTAGCGGGCGCCCGCCTCTTCCTTGATGGAAGAGGTGTCGGCAAGCTGACAGAGCTGGTGACGATGTGAGTCGATCTATCGCCCCGCCCGGTCCCAATCCTCCCGTCCATGGCGGATACGCAGAATTTCGATGCGCCCCGCATCAGCCTCCCGATAGACCATGATATGCGAGCCGCACGGATGTATCCGCACCGGCGGATCGATCTCCATTCGCAGACGGGCCATATGCGGATTGGCGGCGATCCGCTCGAAGCTCGCGACCAGTGCTGCGAAATAGGCCTCTGCCTGGGCGACACCAAACAGTGCGACCCCCTCACGATAAATACCGACGAGATCGGCCTCCGCAGCCCGCGTCAGCCGATAGCGCATGACCTATTCCGTCTCTGACATGTCGCGCACCTGCGCCAGCACATCGGCAATCGGCCGATCGCTGAACCCGCTCGCAAGACCCTCGCTGACCAGATGCTGCATGTTCGCCAGCTTCGAGGCTCGATCCTGGTCGCGCCGGATCAGGTCGCGGACATAATCACTGGAATTGCTGTAGCGCCCGGTCAGGGCCTGCGCCTCGACCCAGTCCTTCATCCCGTCAGGGAGTGAGACATTCATAGTCGCCATTTTTGCCTCCTCAACCGATATGGCAAAGATTGGCGGATATTGATCAATAATTCAAGCGCGCCGCCGGGAAATATGCCTCTTGCGCCTATCCGCTCCCTACAGCGCTCCGCTATAGTGGCGACACCATAATCGGCGCAAGGAACGCAGAACTCAGAAAATAGCGCTAAAAACTGAGGCAGAAGCAACCTATCCAATTGATTTTTATGAAATTTCCAAAAAACCAACCCGAGACAATCCAACCACCCAACCGCAAGCCAGCGCCCGGCTAACGCCAGCCCAGCGATAACCCGGCGATAGCCTAACAGCAGGCTTACGCCTCCAGCCGCTCCAGCCCGCCCATATAGGGCCGCAGCACGGTCGGGATGGTGATCGAGCCATCGGCGTTCTGGTGATTTTCCATAACCGCGAGCATGCCCCGTCCGACGGCGACGCCGGAACCGTTGAGGGTGTGCAGGAAGGCGGGTTTCTTCTCGCCCTCCTTGCGATAGCGCGCATTCATCCGCCGCGCTTGGAACTCACCGCAATTGGAGCAGGACGAGATCTCGCGATAGGCGTCCTGGCTGGGCAGCCAGACTTCGAGGTCATAGGTGCGCTGGGCCGAGAAACCCATATCGCCATTGCACAACAGCATCACCCGATAGGGAAGCTCCAGCAATTGCAAGACTTTTTCGGCACAACCAGTCATCCGGTCGAGTTCGGCGGCGCTGTCTTCCGGCTTCACCAGGGAGACCATTTCGACCTTCTGGAACTGGTGCATGCGGATCATGCCACGCGTATCGCGGCCGGCCGAACCGGCTTCGGCGCGGAAACAAGGCGTATAGGCGGTCATCCGCATCGGCAGCGTGTCGTCGGCGTGGATCGCATCGCGGGCCAGATTGGTCAGCGGCACTTCGGCGGTCGGGATCATCCAGCGACCATCTGTGGTGCGGAAGAGATCCTCGGCGAATTTGGGCAATTGGCCGGTGCCGAACAGGGCTTCGTCGCGCACCAGATAGGGCGGGCTGACTTCGAGATAGCCGTGCTCGCCGGTGTGCAGATCGAGCATGAATTGCGCCAACGCCCGCTCCAGCCGCGCCAGACCGCCCTTCAGTGCCACAAAGCGCGCACCGGACATGGCAGCAGCACCCTCGAAATCCATCTGGCCAAGGCCCTCGCCGAGATCGACATGGTCTTTCGCCTTGAAACCCAAAGGCTTCGGCTCGCCCCAGCGGCGCACTTCCTGATTGTCAGCCTCATCCTTGCCCAGCGGCACATCGGCCTCGGGCAGATTGGGCAGGGCCGCGAGATGCTGGTTCAGCGCCTCGTCGAAATGCTTCGCCTGCTCGCCGCTCTCTTCGAGCACGGTTTTGAGCCGGTCGACTTCACCGCGCAGGCGATTGAACTCGGCCTCATCGCCGCTCGCCTTGGCGCGCCCGACCAGCTTGGACAGGGCATTACGCTCTGTCTCGGCTTCCTGCTGGCGCCCGAGCGCTTCGCGGCGCTTGCTGTCGAGCTCGAGCAGGGCCGGCGATTGTGGCTGCAGGCCACGCCGGCCAAGGGCGGCGTCAAAAGCGGCAGCATCGTCACGGATGAGCTTGATATCGTGCATGGCGGTGATCTCGGTTCAACAATCTGTGAGCGGGCTATAGCCTCAGCCGCCATTTTCGTAAACCGGGTCAGGCTCAGGCCGGATCAGGCCTCGTCGACCTCTGTCGTCTTCGGTTCCATCCAGCGCATCATCACGATGGACAGGAAATACAGCAGCAGCAGGGCCGAGCCGAGCATGATCTGGCTGATCGGATCGGGCGGCGTCACGAAGGCCGCGAACAGCGCGATGCCAACGACGGCAAAGCGCCAACTGCCCAGCATCTGCTTGGAATTGATGATCCCGGCCTTGGCCAGCAACATCATCAGGATCGGCATCTGGAAGGAGATCCCAAACACCAGCATCAGCGTCGTGATCAGATTCATATAGTCGGAGACATTGAGCAGAAGCTCGATCGAAATCCCCGGCCCCGCACTGGCCTGTTCCTGGCCCAGCGAGAAACGCATCACCATCGGCAAAACAAGGAAATACACAAAGCTCACCCCGGCCGCGAACAGCACCGGCGACAGGCCCAGGAAGGGCGCGAAAGCGCCACGTTCATTCTTGTACAGACCCGGCTGCACGAAGCCATAGATCTGCCAGGCGATCACCGGGAAGACGACCATGATCGCGCCGACCAGAGCCAGCTTCAGCTTGACGAAAAAGAATTCCAGCGGCGCAAAGAAATTCGCCGTCAGGTCGAGATCCTCGACCGGCACGCCGCGCACGATCGAAGCCGCGTGGCTATAGGGCGCGAGCAACCATTCATACAGGATCGCCGAAGCGAAGAAGCAGCCGATAAAGGCGACGGTCAGAAAGCCGATCACCACCAGCAGGCGCTGACGCAGCTCGATCAGATGATCCATCAACGGCGCGCGGCTCGCCTCAACCTCGTCGTGTTCAATCTCGGCCATGATGGCTATTCGTCATCCCTGGAAGGTTCTGGCCTGGCCGGTTCTAGCTTGGAAGGTTCTGGCTTGAAAGGTTCTGGCTTGGAAGGTTCTGGCTTGGAAGGTTCTGGCTTGGAAGCTTCCGGCTTTTTGGCCTCAGGCTTTTTGGAGTCCGGCTTGGGCGCATCGAAGCGCTCATCGCCGATCCGATTGGCGCTGGCCATTTTCAATTGCCGGATCTTGTCATTCTGGGCTTCAAGTGCGGCCTTATCGAATTCGCCGGAAATTTCCTCGATCGGATTGCCGCGCTTCAGGGCTTCGATTTCCTTGCGCAAATCGGACAATTCTGTCTCGCGACCGAGTTCCTCGAAACTGGCTTGGAATTCCCGGGCCATGCCGCGGGCCTGGGCCAGCATGCGACCGATCCGCCGCATCAACACCGGCAATTGCTGCGGGCCGACCACAACGAGCGCCAGCACCAGCACCACCAGCATTTCCGGCATTCCGATGCCGGGTGCCATAGCGATTAAACTCCGGTTTTTTCGTCTTCACGCGCAGCGGCGTCGAGTCCGGGTGCGGGAGCGGCGGCGTCATCGCTTTCGCCCTCACCCTCGTCATCCTCATCTTTCAGCCCCTTGCGGAAGCTGGTGATGCCCTTGGCGAAATCGCCCATCACGGCTGCAATCTTGCCGCGGCCGCCAAACAGCAGCACTGCGAGCAATACGACGAGAAGGATTTGCCACATTCCGGGAGCCATCTGCCCCTCCGTCTAACCAATTGTCACAAGGTCTAATCCAGTTACCCGGTCGCGTCCAATACGGCGATCAGATATCTGCTTCCCCACCTTCGCCATCATCATCCATGAAGTCGACATGGAATGTGCGTTGATCTTCAGCATCCAGCGGATCTTCATCGGCCATATCGCCTTCACTGCGACCGGGGTCAGGCATGAAGAAATCAGCCGGGATGCGCGCATCGAGCAGGCCGGCTGCCTTGAGATCGGCTTGCCCGGGCAAATCGCCGATTGCCGCCAGTCCGAAATACTCGAGAAAGCGCGGCGTGGTGCCATAGGTCAAAGGCCGGCCCGGCGTGCGGCGGCGGCCACGCGGACGGATCCAACGCAGTTCGAACAGCAGGTCGAGCGTGCCTTTCGAGACCGCGACGCCGCGAATCTCCTCGATCTCGGCCCGCGTCACCGGCTGGTGATAGCCAATGATGGACAGGGTTTCGAGCGCCGCTTGCGATAGCTTGCGCGGCTCCTGACGGACTTCGTTGAGGGCTTCGGCCAGATCGGGCGCCGTCTCGAAGCGCCAGCGTCCGCCGACATCGACCAGACGCACGCCGCGCGAGGCGTATTCCTCGGCCAAGGCGGCGAGCAGGGCCTGGATATTGGCTTCCAGCGGAAGTCGCCCGATCAGGGTTTCTTCGTCAAGCGGTTCGGCGGCGGCAAACAAGAGCGCTTCGAGCAAGCGCAGATTTTGCCGCTGCGTGTCGACCGCCAACCTCAGACCGAGCGCCTCAGAGGCCTCGCGATCCGAGCTGGGGCCCTGATGCGCCGCCTGGGCACGCAGACTGGCGATTGCATCGGCGATCGGGTCAGCGGTCTGGATATCGTCTTCATCACTCATCAGCGGTCTCATTCCTGTCGCAGCCGCGCACATAGAGCGGTGCATAGGGCGCACGCTGGCGCAGCTGCGCCTGCCCGTCCTTGGTGATCTCAAGTGCCGCCAGCACCGAGCTGGCCCGCACCGAAATGCGTGGCGGCGGGTTGGGGCCGAGATCGGCCTCGCCCGGCAGAAGGCTATCAAATTCGCGCCAGTCTTTCATCTGCGGCAGCAGCGATTCGAACCGCGCACGCGCAGTTTCCAGACCGTAAACGCGCGGCACTTGCGGCCGGTAGACCGAGCGGGTCAAGGCCGAACGGCGCGTCGCATAGGCGCTCAACAGATCGTGCAGATCGGCCTCGTAAAGCACCGAACGGGTCGAGCGCACGCCTTCGGGCGCACCGCGCATGAAGACATCGCGATTTTCCAGTGGCCGCGCGTGCAGCGCCTCACCGGCGGCGCGCATCGCATCAAGCCGCCGCAAACGGAAGGCCAGAGCCTGGGCCAAAACCTCAACCGGTTCTTCGTCATCGCGCGGCGGTTTGGGCAGGAGGAGTTTGGATTTGAGGAAAGCCAGCCAAGCGGCCATCACCAGATAATCAGCCGCGAGATCGAGCCGCTTTCGGCTGGCTGCAGCCATGAAGCCGAGATATTGCTCCGCCAGTTCCAGGATCGAGATGCGCGCGAGATCGATCTTTTTCTTGCGCGCCAGCGCCAACAGCAAATGCAACGGCCCTTCGAAACCATCCAGATCGACGACAAGCGCTTCCGTCTCGGCCTCTTCGGCCGCCTCGAAGCGAAGGTCTTCCTGGAAGTCGTCGGTCACATCATCCTCAGCGCTTGGCCAGTTTCAACAATGCATTGAGCTCTGATTCGCCGGTCTCCGGATCAAAATCCTCGATCACATTGCGGGCCTGCTCGGCCAGCGCGGCCCGCTCCAGTGCCTTGCCGGCCAATCGCGGCGCCGCTTCGGCGACCTGGCGCATTTCGCCGCGATCACCATTGCAGTGTAGCAGAATATCGCAGCCGGCGCGGATCGAAGCCTCACCACGCTGGCGGAATGTGCCCGAGAGCGCCTTCATCGAGAGGTCGTCGGTCATCAGGAAACCGTCAAATCCGATCTCGCCGCGAATGACATTCTGCACCACATCGCGCGAGGTGGTGGCGGGATTTTCCGGGTCGATATCGGCATAGACAATATGCGCCGTCATCGCCATCACCGCCTTGTTGAGCTTGCGGAAAGCGGCAAAGTCCGTCTCCGAGAGCAGGCCATGCTCCTCGGCAACACGTGGCAGCGACAAATGGCTGTCGGCATCGGCGCGGCCATGGCCTGGAATGTGTTTGATCACGGGGGCAACACCGCCCGCGATCAGCCCGTCCATCGCCGCCTGACCCAACAGGGCCACGATATCGGGTGTCTCACCGAAGGAGCGGTCACCGATAATATCGTCGGCGCCGGGAATGCGCAGATCGAGCACGGGCGCGCAATCGACATCGACGCCAACACCGCGCAGTTCATGCGCCAGAAGGCGGTGATTGAGCCGCACCGCTTCAATCGCCGCTTCCGGCTCACGTTCGAACAAATCGCCGAAATCCTGCGCTGGCGGGGCCTTGCGCCAGGTTGGCGGTTTGAGCCGGGCGACGCGTCCGCCTTCCTGATCAATCAGGATCGGCACATCACGCCCGAGCGCATCGCGCAGGCTGCCGGTCAGACGGGTGAGCTGGCGCGGACCGTCGATATTGCGCGCAAACAGGATGAAGCCCCAGGGATCGGCATCGCGAAAGAAGGCCTTCTCGACTGTCGTCAGCTTGGGCCCCGACAATCCGTAGATCGCGGCACTGATGCTCATCGGCGCGCGACCAGGCAGTCCTGCCCGCCCTGCTGCAAGCGGGCGCAATACGCCACAGCCGCGTCGCGACTGGCAAAGGCGGCGATGCGCAGGCGGTGATAGACGCCGCGCTCAGGAATATTCACCTCGGCAACGTCCGGCGCGACACCGGCGGCGATGCTGGAAAAACGGGTCCGAAAGGCCAGCCAGGCCGCTTCGGCATCGGCTTGCGAGCGGAAAGACGCGATCTGCACCACCCACTCACCACTGGTATCAACGGCGATGTCGGAGGCTGCCGGCGTCGCCACCGGGGCCGGCTCTGGCTCACGCACGGCTTCGCGCACGGGCGCGGCAGGCCGTGTTTCCGGCTCAACCTGTTGCGGTTGCGGCCGGTCGGGCGCTCGACGCGGTGTCACATCCGGCGTGGCGGCTGATTCAGGCGCAGGCTGATCGCCGGTCTGATCGGCGTCGACGGTCTCGATCCGCAGGGCCGGCCGGCTCTCATCGAGTGGCTCTTCTGGTCCGGGACGCGTGGTGACAGCTTCATCGCTGTGATCATCGCCGGTCAGGCGGTCATAGACATCCATGTCGGTGTCAGGCGTCTGGACGCCACCCGGATCGAGCGGCCGCTCGCGATAGGGCTCGCTATTGGCCAAAAGTCGTGGTGCACCATCGCGGCCGCTCTCGCGCAGGCCCTGATTATAGGCGCTCCACACCACTCCAAGAAACAGTACGAACACGGCAAAGGCCGCGGCCAGCAAGAGCGGGCCGCGCCGCGAATCCTCGTCGCGCGCGTCGAATGTTGCGAACTCGTCAGTCGGGGGAGCATAGGCCCCGAGGCGCGCGTCGTCGTCCTGATCCGTCATCTTGTCCTGGCGTCTGGCAATGATCCTGCGGCGCGCGAATCGCGCGTCACCCCATCACGATAACACTGTCTGCCCCATGCACTTACCGATCTCGCAGCCTGACAGGCCCGCCGCATCAATAATAGCCCTGTACGGTAAACAGTCGGCGATGCTCCTCGACCGCAAAGCGATCCGTCATGCCGGCAATATAATCGCAAACTGCGCGCGCTGTCTGCGCCGAACCGGCCTCGCCCATATCCCTTTGAACATCGGGCGGCAGGACGCCGGGATCGCCGAGATAGAGATCGAACAGATCGCTCATCACCCGCTGGCCCTGGCTCATCATGCGGTTGACCTTGTAATGGCGATACATATTGGCAAACAAATGCCGCCTCAGGGCCGCGAGAATCTCGAGCATATCCGTTGAGAAGGCGACCACGGGTTGGCCGAGCTGACGCAAGGCAGCGGCACTCTCGGGCCGCGCTGCGTCCAACAGCCCGCTGGTCTCGACCAGCACATCGCTGACCATCACACCGATCAGTTCACGCACCGCTTCATGGATCAACACCGTGCGCTTGATCTTCGGCCAGCGCGCCCGCACGCGTCGGAAAATGTCGCCGACCAGCGGCAAGTCGAGCAAGGGGTCGATCTCCAATATGCCGGAGCGCAGGCCGTCATCGAGATCGTGATTATTGTACGCAATGTCATCGGAAAGCGCCGCGATCTGCGCTTCAAGCCCGGCATGGGTGTGCAGCTCCAGCGCTTTCCAGTCGGAATAATCGGTGAAGGCCCAGGCGAGCTCGGATCCATCGCCGCCAGCCGGCATAAGCGGGCCATTATGCTTGACCACGCCTTCGAGCGTTTCCCAGGTCAAATTGAGCCCATCGAATTCCGGATAACGCACCTCCAGCTTGGTGACGACGCGCAGCGCTTGGGCATTATGATCGAAGCCACCGAATTTTTTCATCTTGTCAGCCAGAACACGCTCGCCGGCATGACCGAAAGGTGGATGACCGAGGTCGTGGGCCAAGGCCAAGGTCTCGGCGAGATCCTCATCGCCGCCCAGCGCCCGCGCCAAGGTGCGGGCGATCTGTGCCACTTCCAGCGAATGCGTCAGCCGGGTGCGGTATTGATCACCCTCATGGGCGACGAAGACCTGGGTCTTCTCCTTCAGCCGCCGGAAGGCGCCGGAATGGATGATCCGATCGCGGTCACGCTGGAAGGCGTTGCGCATCGCGCTCTCGGGCTGGGCGAACTGCCGGCCGCGCGATTGCGACGGGTGGCAGGCATAGGGCGCGCGAAATCGGTCATTGGCCGCTATTTTCATGTCGCCCGATCTTTCTTCATACCGTTCTGGTCTTTCATCACCGTCTGTGCGGGTCCATATAGAGCATCAAGCTCTGAAACTGAACGCCGGATATGGTCTGATCATGACGACACCTGTGACGCTCTCCGCCAATGCGGCGCAACAAATCAATTCCATCCTCGCTGCCCAAGCCGCTGGAAACCTGCTGCGGATCGGCGTGATCGGTGGCGGCTGCTCCGGTTTCTCCTACACATTCGACCTCGACACCGCCGTCAATGCCGATGATCTCGTGCTTGAACGCGATGGCGCCAAAGTGGTGATCGACGAAGCCTCACTGCCCTTCCTGGAAGGCGCAGAGATTGATTATGTTGACGAGCTGATCGGCGCCTCCTTCCAGATCCGCAACCCCAACGCCACGGCGGCCTGCGGCTGCGGCACGAGTTTTTCGATTTGATGGACGTGAGTGAAGCGCTCACCGCCCGCATCTCCACGCGCGCCTATCTCGACACCCCGGTCAGCGAAGCACAGGTGCGCGACTTGCTCGCCCTCGCCGGCCGATCGCCTTCGGGCGGCAATCTCCAGCCCTGGCAGGTTCACGTCGTCACCGGCGAAGCGCGTCAGCGCGTGATCGATGCCGTTAAGGCGACCCAGGCCGTCCACCCAATGGGTGAACCGGCGCTGGAATACCAAGTCTATCCCAAGCCGATCACCGATCCCTGGCGCGCCCGGCGCTTTGCCTGTGGCGAAGCCATGTATGCCACGCTTGGCATTACCCGCGAGGACAAGATGGCGCGGCTGATCCAGTTTGCGCGCAATTTCGAATTCTTCGGTGCGCCGGTTGGCCTGTTCGTCTCGCTGCACCAATCGATGCAGCCGGGCCAATGGTCCGATTGCGGCATGTTCATCCAGAGCTTCCTGCTCGCCGCCCAAGAGGCAGGCCTCGCCACCTGTGCCCAGGAATTCTGGTCAGCCTTTCCACAAGCCGTCAAAACCAGCGTCGGTATCGCCGACGACTACACCCTGTTCTGCGGCATAGCCCTGGGTCATGCCGACCCCGACGCGCCGATCAACGCGACCCGCACAGCACGGGCGGATGTCGATGAATTTGCGAGCTTCGACGGTTTCTAGCGGCTATTCGGCGAGGATCACCTCGAACGCCGTACGGGCCTCTGCGCCGGCGACAGACTGGAACACGTCCAACATTTGCGGCGTCGTGGAGACACGCGCCTGCATGGCCGCCTGAAGGAAGCGCGCGAACAGCTCGCGTCCAATCAGCCCCTCGGCACGCGCCAGCGCCAGCGGACCCTTTCGATAGGCCACCAGATAGGGCGGACGCTCCGTTGTCGCCGGCGTCCAGACCGGTGGGAGGTCGTCCGGGGCTTCGTCGATCTGACGCTGATAGGCGGCCATGCGCTCGTCATAGGCAGCCTCGCCCAACGCAGCCCGCATGCCAATGACGGCGGTATAATCGGCGAAGCTTTCATTGAGCCAGTTCTCGACCGTCATCGCATTGCCATGGCTCCAGTAGTGGCCCAGCTCGTGGCAGATGAACTGGGTCAGGCTGGCCTCGGAAGTCTCCGCGATATCGGTCAGTGCGATCAGCGTGCCACGGGAATAGCCGCCCTCATGGCGGCTGGTCACAATGATCGAAGCGTCCGGCAAGGGTCCGGCCCCGGCTGCGAGGTCGTTGAGAAAGCCGGTGCAATGTTCCAGCGCGCCGACCAGGGCGTCGAGATTGCCACCGCCCGGATTGCGCGTGTCATAGATGACATAGCCGGGCGCCTCGACGCGCTGAAAGTCCGACATCAGGGTAAAAGCGAGATCTAATGCCGGTGTGTCCTGGTCGATATGAAACCCGCCAGCCGTGCGCGCGATGGTCTGCATGGTGACGCCATCCCACTCACCCGGCAGCCAGATATCCAGATCAGCGGTCAGCAAGGACGAAAAACGCTGATCGAAGGGCATCCAGAAACTGTCGACCGTGAACTCGACCTTGCCCGGATCCAGCGTGTTGATCGCCGATTGGGGCGGTTCGGGAAAGAGCGGGCCGGCATACTGCATCAGCATAACCCGGTCGGCGCCCTCGAGCGCGGGGGCCAGCGTCACGGTGTAGACACGCAACGGGCCGTTGAAACCCTCGGTCAGAGCGCTGGTAACCGCGACAACATCCGGTCCGTCAATCTGCGCCTCACCCAGCGCGGCATTGAGCAGGAAGCTGACCTCGGTCAAATCATCCTCATGGGCGGTGATGGTCCAGTGGGCCGACAAGCTCCCCGTCTGCGGGCTCAGGCGGAGATCGCCATCATAGTGAAAACTGGCCTCCTGAGCCGCCACAGGAGCACCCAGGCAGGCCGCAGCGACGCAGGCGAAAAACATCACTTTGAGGACAGTCATCTGATCCACCGAATCGAGCTTCGGTACTTTGATGCGCCAAGGGGGCGGATTGGATGCAAAGGACGATACGCCTCGCACCGCACTGGCGGAGGTTGATGAGATTGCGATTTCCGCGGCGTTTCAGGCGGCAGGGAAAACCAGTTAACCCTCGTTCAGCCAGGCCGACTGAATGCCGGCGCATCCGGTGCCCATTCCGGCCCCAGGAGCAGAACAATGTCCGCGCGGTCAGGGCGTTCAAACCGGATCTGTGAGCCGTCGACGGGCCCTGCGGCCTGACCAGGTCGAACCGAGACCAGCAGGACCTGCCCCGACTCAGGGTCGCCCGGCCTGAGCTCCATTTCCGGGTAGCCATCATGACCGCTGGGATCAGACAGCGGCGCGAGCCGCACACCGTCCTCGGTGAACACGACCCGGCCTTGCCGGCTGCCCGACACCGAGGAATAGGCGTCAAAGCGAGCCTCTCCCGCTTCGGCGTCCCAATAATAGATCGTCTCCTCGCGAACATCGCCGCCCGAGCCCGTCACGACCTCAAGCTGGCGAAGGAAATGCCCGCCATACATCGGCTCGCCGCCGCGAACATGGTGAAGTCCGTCGCCCGGGTCATCCGCCACGCCAATCCGGAGCATGAACTCCATCGGCGCGAGTTGATGGCTGAGGTGAGCCGCCATGTATGACGGCACACCAAGGCGGCGATAACTGTCCCACTCGGCGACTTGCCAGGCCCCGTCACAGCAGGCCCCTCGATCCTTATTCAGTCTCGGCGGCCGACGCTCAAACCGTAGAGGCTGTTGCAAACCTCGCCCGGAACCCGGTGCCAGTTCCGCCGCATCAAGCGCGTCGGATGAGACGAACCGGAATTGATAAGGGCTTGCACTGCCCGCATCGGGACTGAGGCGGATACCGTCGCCGCGAAATGCGAGGCTGTCGGCTGTGACGATAATCCACCCCTCCGCCACATCCCCGCTTGAGGTATATTGCCGGTAGGCGATGCGGTGCTCAGCCGCGTCCCAGTACAGGATCAGATCGGCCCCACTAAAGGTCATGGTGTCATTCCAGTCTGTCTGGACCGCACGAAGAATTTGTCCGTCCAACTGGGTATCGAAACAAAACTCCAGCCCGTACAAATCACGGTCGAAACTCCAACAGGCGTTCGCCAAAACCTCCAGCGCTGCGAGCTCCGGACGCAAAGCCTGACGGGTCTCTTGCGCATCGCATGCCGGCATCAGGCCGAGGGCCACGCCAAGCAATATCCACCACTGCCTCATCTGGTGCCTCCGCGCTTCACTCAGCCTGCAAATCGCCTATGGTGCCACCACCCGCAGGCAACCCCGAGCGATCCACCATGACTCTGACCCTCGCATCCTGGAACGTCAATTCCATCAAGGCCCGTCTGCCCAATGCGCTCGACTGGCTGCGCGAGGCCAAGCCGGACATTGTCTGCCTGCAGGAAATCAAGACGGTCGATGAGGGCTTCCCACGCCTGGAGATCGAGGATCTCGGCTATAACGTCATCACCCATGGCCAGAAGAGCTATAACGGCGTCGCCATCCTGTCGAAATTCCCGATAGAGGAAGCCCTGCCCGGCCTGCCCGGCGATGAGAGCGACGAACAGGCGCGCTATCTCGAAGCAGTGATCGCGGCGCCGAATGGCCCTGTGCGCGTGGCCTCGATCTATCTGCCCAATGGCAATCCGGCACCGGGCCCGAAATATGATTACAAACTCGCCTGGATGGACCGCCTCGCGCGCCATGCCGAAGACCTGCTCAAGCTCGAAGAACCGCTCATCCTCGCCGGCGATTACAACGTCATCCCGCGCGACAGCGATTGCTGGGATCCGGAAGTCTGGGAGATGGACGCGCTCGCCCTGCCGCAAAGCCGCGCCGCCTTCGACCGCCTCAAATGGCTCGGCCTGACCGAAGCCTTCGAACAGCTCGATGGCCGCGCGCACCAATACACATTCTTCGACTATCAGGCCGGCCGCTGGCAAAAAGGCCATGGCATCCGCATCGACCATTTGCTGTGCTCACCACAAGCCGCCGACCGGCTGGAAAGCATCGAGATCCACAAGAAGACCCGTGGCGAACCCAAGGCGTCCGATCACATTCCGATCGTCGGGACGTTTTCGCTTTAGCGGTCCGGCCTATCCGGCTCCCTCAATGACCTCCTTGGGGCCGCCTGCTGGTAGTTCCGCAAACGATGGCAGATTGGGATCAACCGGATCCCAAGACGCAGCGCGACTGGCATAAACCGACATGGCCGGATGCGCGATTTCTGGATCGTCGAGGCTGGACGCGCGGGGAAACACCACCCCCGGCATGCCCGAATTGGTCGAATAGACCGCCGAGCCGCAATTCGGGCAGAAGCCGCGGCTGACGATATTGCCGCTATCGGCCGGGCGATCATAGAATTTGACGGTCCCGGTCGAGGTGAAGCCCGCCTCGGGGCTGACGAGATGCGTACAATGGCCCGTTCCGCTCGCCTTGCGGCAATCGACACAATGGCAATGCGCCGCCAGTTGCGGCGCCACAGCGCTTTCGTAGCGAACGGCGCCGCACAGGCAACCGCCGGTAAATCCATCAGACATGCGTGTCTCCCTGTTTGGCGGCACCCTTGAATGCCGCAGTTTTGCCAGGCATTAATAGCATATTAATTGTTAATTGCAATTTACAAGTTACTACCAAATAGCCGGGTATGGAGTCGCTTCGATGAAACAGATCATTTCCAGGTCCGGCTGCCCGATTGCCTCGACGCTCGACCTTGTCGGGGATCGCTGGACGCTGGTCATTCTACGAGACCTGATCAATGGCAAGCGGCGCTTCACCGACTTCCTCACCTCGCCTGAACGGATCACCACGAATGTGCTCACCGACCGGCTTGGTCAGATGGAGCAGGCGGGCTTGATCACCCGCACCGCCTATCAGACACGTCCGCCGCGCTTCGAATACCGGTTGACGGCGAAGGGTGAAGGTCTGCTGCCCGTGATCCAGGAAATGTGCCGCTGGGCCAACATCAACATGCCCAGCACCTGGGAAGCGCCCGAGAGCTTCATGGCGCTCAAACCCGGTGCGATCCCGGCAGCACCGCCCCCCAAGCGAAGCTAGCCGCTCTCGCCCAGCTCCGGCGGTTTGACCAGGTTTTCGATGATCTCGGTGACGAGCAACATTTCCGAGACCAGTGTGGTTACGCGGGCTTCGTCAGCGAGTGGTTTGAACATTGAACCGGCTTCGAACAGATTGCCGGTCTCGGCCGCGATCAGCAGTTCGCCCTGGCCGCTATGCTCGTCGAAGGCGGCGCGAACATTCTTGCCCTTCAGCGCCGTCTCCAGCTTGAGCAGGCGTTCCATGAAGGCCGGGTCCAGCATATAGCGCGCCAACACCTGGTCGGTGCCATAGACCTCGAAGGCCTTCTCGAATCTCGGATCAACGAGCGCGATGCGTTCAAGCTTCTTCGAGCCGAAAGAGCGCCCAAGAGCTCCCAGCCCGTTGAAGACACCCATATCGCGCGTGATCACGGTGACGCCCTCAACCTTGCGCGGGAAATTGATCCGCAACAGCACGCCGCGAAAGACGGTCACGTAATGGGAGGATTTCCCATTGCTGCGGCGTTGTTTGAGATGAGCTTCATAGAGCTCGAAATCACATCCCAGCCGCTCGCCGCTGAAATGATCCTCGAAGGCGCAACGCGTATAACTGGGCAGCAGGCCGTAACCACGGAATGTCTCGAAGCGCGCCGGCGTCGATGGCTTGAGTGCATAGCTGAGCTGGCAAACTTCCGCGATCTTGGTGTTGAGTTCGCACTTCACCGATTTGCGCAGGCGCTCCAGACGCCGCCCACCGATGAGGACGCCAGCCACGCCGCCGAAAACCAGCCCGACCGGCAAAAAGAAAATATCGCCCCCGCGGGTGAAAAAGTAAGCCGCTATCGCGAGCCCGAGCAGGACGCCGCCAATCGTCCAGACAAGAAATTGCGTCACGCTGCCTTTGCGTTCAGCTTCCAGACCTGCCAGCCAAGGCTCCAGCGTATCGCGCCAGAGCCCCTCAAATTCCTTGTTCACGCCGTCCCCCGTCACATCGCGGCGAGCCGCTCCAATGCTTCCGCCATCTTATCGCGTTGCGTCGCATAATCAGCCAATTTCTCGCGCTGCTCGGCAACAAGGGCTTCAGGCGCATTGGCGATGAAACGCTCATTGCCCAGCTTGCCTTCCAGCCGTTTGATCTCGCCCTCGAGCTTGGCGATCTCTTTGCCAATTCGGGCGCGCTCGGCGTCGAAATCGATCACACCAGCCAGCAGCAGGGCGTAAGTCGCCTCGCCGACCACGGTCTGGGCCGAGGCCTGCGGTGCGCTGTCCGAGGCCGTCACACTGGCCAACCGTGCCATGCGTTTGACCAGCGTGTCCTGACGCTCAAGGCGCGCCAGGGTCTCGGTCGAGGCACCGATGACGGCGACATCGAGCTGGGCGCCCGGCGGGATATTCATTTCGGCGCGCAGACGGCGCAGATCGGTCACCAGGCCGATCAGCCAGTCCATCTCGGCCTGGGCGTCGGTATCGGTCAGCCCGTCCAGCTGTGGCCAAGCGGCGGTGATCAGCTGGCTGTCGCGCGTGCCGGTCTGGGCCCAGAGCTCTTCGGTGACGAAGGGCATGAAGGGGTGGAGCAGCTTGAGCGCTTGATCGAGCACGAAAGCGGTGGTCGCCCGTGTCTCGGCCTTGGCCGCCTCGTCATCGCCCATGAAGAGCGGTTTGGCGAGTTCGAGATGCCAGTCGCAGAACACATTCCACACGAAGCGATAGGCCGCAGCAGCAGCCTCGTTGAAGCGGAAACCATCGAGACCGGCATTGACGGCTTTCACCGTCTGCTCGCACTCGGACAGGATCCAGCGATTGACCGTCTGCTTGACCGATTTGGGATCGAAAGCGGCGTCCGGCTTGCACTCATTCATCTCGCAGAAACGTGCCGCATTCCACAGCTTGGTGGTGAAATTGCGATAGCCTTCAACGCGATCCTTGGACATGCGGATATCGCGGCCCTGCCCGGCTTGGGCGGCGAGGGTGAAGCGCACGGCATCGGCGCCGTATTCATCGATCAACTCGAGCGGATCGATCACATTGCCCTTGGATTTCGACATTTTCTGACCGTGCTCATCACGCACCAGGGCATGGATATAGATGTCCTTGAACGGCACCTCGCCCATGAAATGGATCCCCTGCATCATCATGCGGGCGACCCAAAAGAAAATGATGTCGAAAGCGGTGATCAGAACCGAGGTCGGATAGAAGCGCGCCACTTCAGCGGTCTTCTCCGGCCAGCCCAGGGTCGAAAACGGCCACAGGGCGGAAGAGAACCAGGTGTCGAGCACGTCTTCGTCTTGAGCGAGCACAGCGGTTGTCAGTGTGTGATGCTCGTTGTTGTCTGTGTCCCCGACGCCGAGCGGAATCGTTCCAAATTCAACCGAGACGCTCTCACCGTAATATGCCCGCGCTTGTTCCAGCGCTTCGGCCTCACTGGCCGAGACGAATATCTTCGCTACCGGGCTGCCCCCTGCACTATATCCGTCTTCATTACTCTTCGGCCCGTACCAAGCCGGAATGCGATGCCCCCACCAGAGCTGGCGCGAGACGCACCAGGGCTGAATATTGCGCATCCATTCGAAATAGGTCTTTTCCCAATTCTTCGGATGGAAAGTCGTACGCCCGTCCTCGACGGCCGTAATGGCGTCTTTCGCCAGCGTGGCGGCATCGACATACCATTGGTCGGTCAGCCACGGCTCGATCACCACATTGGAGCGATCACCGAAGGGCTGCATCACCAGCTTGTCCTCGACTTCGCGCAGCAGGCCGAGCTCGTCCATGCGGGCGACCAGTAGCTTTCGCACTTCGAAGCGATCCAGGCCGCGCCATTCAACGGGAATCCGATCCAGACCGCCCGTGCCATCATCCTCGGTCAGGAAACGGGCTTCCCGGTCGAGCAGATTGATTTTGGGCAGATCATGGCGTTTGCCGACTTCGAAATCGTTGAAGTCATGCGCCGGCGTGATCTTGACGCAACCGGTGCCCTGTTCCGGGTCGGCGTGTTCGTCGGCAACAACGGGAATTTCGACATTGGCGATCGGCAGTCGGATCATCTTGCCGATCAGATGGCTGTAGCGCTCATCATCGGGATGCACGGCCACGGCGGCATCACCGAGCACGGTTTCCGGGCGTGTGGTCGCGACCACCAGCTCGCCGGAACCATCGGCCAGCGGATAGGCGAAATGCCAGAAATGGCCCTGGACTTCGCGATTCTCGACTTCGAGATCGGAGATCGCGGTCTGAAAATGTGGATCCCAGTTCACTAGCCGCTTGTCGCGATAGATCAGGCCCTGCTCATGCAGCTCGATAAAGACTTTCTGCACCGCAGCGGAGAGGCCGTCATCGAGGGTAAAGCGCTCACGGCTCCAGTCACAGGAGGCACCGAGACGGCGCAATTGCCCCATGATCTCGCCGCCGCTTTCCTCTTTCCAGGCCCAGACGCGCTCAATGAAGGCGTCGCGGCCCATATCACGGCGCGATTGATTGCCTTCCGCGGCCAGCTGGCGCTCAACCACCATCTGGGTGGCGATGCCGGCATGGTCGGTGCCCGGCTGCCACAGCACGCTGTCGCCGAGCATGCGCTTATAGCGGATCAGCACATCCTGCAGCGTGTTATTGAGCGCGTGGCCGATATGCAGACGGCCCGTCACATTCGGTGGCGGGATGACGATGCAGAAGGGATCCGCGTCGGGATCGTCTTTCGGCTTGAAGGCACCGGATGATTCCCAAGCCTGATAGAGGCGGGTTTCGGCTTCGCGGGGGTCGAATGTCTTTTCCATCATGACGGGCATGAATAAAGGGCACCGACGATGCCGTCGATGCCCTTTTATGAATTCAGTGCTGCCTGCTGCAGTTAGCGGCGGCGGCGCGCGACCCGGTCGATCTCAGCCTGGACCTTTTCATCAACGATGGCCGGCAGATTGGTATCGAGCCAATCTTTCAGCATCGGACGCAGCAAGGCGCGGACAACGCCTTCCAGCGTGCGGCCTTCCTCATCGGAAATCCGGATCGTATCGGCCAGTGAATGGAAGGAGCCCATCGCCGCAGACACCGCGGGCTCGCTCATAATCCCGTCTTCGACTTCGGTTTCGAGCGCCGAAAAATCAATCTCAGGCTCGGGTGCCGGTTCGGGCGGCGAATCATATTCCGCTTCTTCCGCGACCACAGGTTCGAAATTGTCTTCGCGGTCGACAATCATCAGATCGTCGTCCCCGACAATCGGATCGGTACCGCCTGCGGGCTCTTCAATCCGGTCGGTCAGTTCGAGAACATCGCCGCCATCATCATCACCGGCATCGCCGAAAATATCGTCGATCGCGCCCTGGTCATTGCCAGCTGGCTCGGCTTCGGGCTCAGGCGCCGCAGCGGCGGGCTCGGGCGCCGCAGCAGCGGGCTCAGCCTCGGCTTCAGCCGGAGCGTCGTCTTCATTGATGATCCGTCGAATTGAGGAGAGAATCTCCTCCATTGATGGTTCGTTTTCGGCGGCTTGCTCTGCCATGATCGCGCACGTCCCTAACCGGTCGTTTCTCGTATCAGGCGAATAAAGCGGGCCTTGCCCCGCCTGTCCAGCCCAAGAATCTTTTATAAAGTTAATTCCAGGGTGTTAAATCAAAGTTAGGGAAAGCAGAATGATCGCCCTGGTCAGCCACATCATAATAATCGACGTTCAGTCCCATACGTTCAGCCGATAACAGCCCCATCGCTTGCAACAGGCGATAACCGGCGACGTATGAGTCACGTTCGGCGGTCACGAGCGTCAAGCGCGAGGCCAGTAATTCCTGTTCCGCATCAAGCACATTGAGGGTAGTACGCAGGCCGACATAGGCTTCCTGCTCAACCCCGTCGAGGGCGATCTGATTGGCCCGAACCGCTTGGCGGCTCGATTCGATCACAGCCAGCGAGGTGTTGTAGGCACTCCAGGTATTGGTGACACCTTCGGTCACCTGACGGCGCGCAAGCAAGACCTGCTGGCGCGCCTGTTCTTCCTGGGCGAGGGCCGCGCGTACGCGCGACCGATTCAACCCACCGGTGAAGAGCGGCACCGAGACCTGACCGACAATCTGGGTCGAATTGCGTTCGTCACCGGCATAGGACGTATCGCGCGCGCTTGAGGCCGAGGCCGAGAGTGAGACTTGCGGTCGCAGCGAGCTGCGCGCCATCCGGATGGAATGGCGGGCGGCATCTTCGCCATACTGGGCCGCCGCCAATTGCGGGCTGAAGCGGTAGGCGGTCTCGGCTGCATCGGCGAGCGCCGCCGGCAAATCGGGCAGCGCCGGCGGATCCTGCAGCGTGGCCGGTGGCTGGCCGGTAACGCGCTCATAAGCGGCCCGGCTGGTCGCCAGCTGCGACTGCGCCTGGGACAACTCAGCCTGGGCGCCGGACAGGCGCGCCTCAGCTTGCGCGACGTCGGTGCGGGTAATCTCGCCAACTTCGAACCGGTCGCGCGCGGCCTGGAGATGCTGGTTCAGCACATCGGCATTGTTGCGGCGGATATTCACCACCTCAGAATCGCGGCGCACATCCATGAAAGCGGTGATCGCATCAACCAAAACCGTCTGTTCGACCGAGCGCAGGGATTCGCGGCCGGCATAAATCAGCGCCGTCGCCTGGTCGACCGCGCCGCCATTATAGCCCCCGCGATAGATCGACTGGCTTGCGGTGACCGAATAATTTTTCGGCGTCGAATCGGTGGTGCTGCCGGTCGAGAGCGGCACGCCGTTAATGACAAATGTGCTATGCGATTCGCTATGCTGTGAGCTCATCGACGCCGAGGCTGAAACCTGGGGCAAATATCCGGCCCGGGCCTGGATGCGGCCTTCATCGGTCGCGCGCAACCGCGCACGTTCCGCCAGCAGGGTCGGGTTGGAATTATAGGCCAGCGCCAGGCTTTCTTCGAGGCTCTGAGCCTGCGCCGAAGCCCCCATCGCCAGAAGCGACACACTGCCGGTCACGGCCATTGCCCATAATTTCAAACGCGTCATCTGCAAATCCCTTTGCCAGCAGCAAACCGTCCCGGCCGCAGCTCAATCATCATAGCGCTTCAGGCGCGAGTGGCCAGCACCACTCCTATTGCAGCCATATAGGCCCTTAGATCGCACAAATGAACACCGTTCACCGTGACACTTCTGTAATTCCGCCTGCGCACCGCCATGTAACGGTTCAGGACTGAAAAATCCGTCGCAGGAATGCAACACCCGCCGCCCTTGATTACAGCGCGAAACGCGGCTCGAGCTCGAATCCGGGCAATAGTTTTGCCGTCGCATCGAACACGATGCGTTCGCCGATGCCCGCCGTCGAGCGTGTAAACACCGTCGCCTTGCCCACCGGGCCCTTGCGGATAATGGCTACCAGCCGGCCACCGACGGCCAATTGGTCGAACCAGGCCTGGGGCACTTCGCTGACCGAGCCGTTGACGAAAATCACATCAAACGGTCCCTGCGAGGGCACGCCCGGCTTCACATCACCGGTGACCGCGACCGCATTATCAGCCCCGGCCTGCGCCAACAGGCCACCAATACGCGAGACACCGTCTTCGTCATCATCGAGACCGACCACGGTTTCGGCCATATGGGCGAGGATGGCCGTCGAATAGCCGCGGCCACAGGCTATATCGAGCACCAATTCATCAGGCTGAACGTCGGCGGCGTGGATCAGCTTGGCCAGATCGCGTGGTCGCATCATCGTCCGGTGATCGCCCGTCGCGACTTCGGCATCGGCATAGGCCGACGCGATGCGGGCCCGCGGCGTAAACAGGTGGCGCGGCACATTCAAGAACGCCGCGATCAGCCGGCGGTCCGTGACATCGGCCGGGCGGATCTGGCAATCCACCATCTGTTTGCGGGCCTGATCAAATTCGTTCACGGCTTTCTCCCTGCCTGGGTCCGGCTGCGCGCCGGCGGATGGCGCTGATATATCCTGCCACGGGCAAGGCGGGCAAGCATCGTGCTGTGTGCGCGGCAAATTGCATCACGACAAAGAAGATCACATCGCCATGCCCTCGCGGATTGCCCCCGGTGCGCGGCGCGGTTATAGCTCCATTTCAAAGCTGGCACCGTGGCGGAGTGGTTACGCAGCGGATTGCAAATCCGTCCACCCCGGTTCGATTCCGGGCGGTGCCTCCAAGCTTTTCCCTCATGCTGATTCGCAGACCAACGCGGCCAAACCAGCCCGGCTGATCTTCAGTTGTCGGACCCGGCCAGCGCGGCGCTTTCCATCACACCGGCCCGCATCAGCTCGGCATCGAGCCGCCCGGTCAGGAAAAAAGCGTACATCCTAAAATCACCGATCAGCGACCAGAGCGGATAGGTGAACGTCGCCGGCTTGTTGCGTTCGACCAAGGCATGGCTGACCCAGGCGAAGACATATCCCGCCAGCGGCACCGCCAGCAGCGCCCACCAGTTCTGCGTCAACACGGCGCCAATCAGGACCAGGAGCGCCAGCGTTGAGCCGACATAATGCCAGGAACGCGTCGCCGGCTTGGCATGCTCACGCAAATAATAGGGCCAGAATGATTCGAAATTGGCGTGCTCGCGCATCCATCGCTCCCATTGGCTAAATCAGGTGATTCGGGTCGTTGGCCTGATATGCGGCCTCAGGATACACGAAATCCAGCTTCGATCATGGCTAAGACGAACATAACCCTATGCCCCATATTTCCATGTATCCATTAGGCATTCAGCAATTACATTGAACCAAATACGAAATTTGCACGACGAAATTAACGGCTCTTTAAGGGTTGTGAGGCGAATTTAGGGGCGTCTTCCCGTGAAGACACCCCACCATCCACCCAATGCCTTTTCGGGAGCCCAAGCGGCTCCCGATTTTTTTTGCCTGCGAATAGCAGAGCAATTGCAGAACTCTGGCAGCAACGCGCTTGCCACCGCCGCAATAGCTCTGATATACGCGCCGTCTCGCTTGCGAGAGAGATGTTCCCCGGTAGCTCAGTTGGTAGAGCAAGCGGCTGTTAACCGCTTTGTCGCTGGTTCGAGTCCGGCCCGGGGAGCCACTCTCGCAAGCGACTATTTCCTTCAGTCCCGAAAACCGGCCTCACACCCGGAGCGCTGCTCCGGATCCGGCACACCGCGTGATGGCAATGCCTCACACGTCGGGCAGCTGACCGCCCGCCCCGCCACTGCGAATATGGATATCGCGTTGCGGGAAGGGGATCTCTATCCCGGCTTCCTTGAACGCCTCGAAAATCGTGAAGCGCAGATCGTTGCGCACCCGATAATGCCGGCTGACATCCTTGATGAAGGCCCGCACTTCGAAATTCAGTGATGAGTCGGCGAAATCCGCCCAGTAAATGAAGATGGGCGGCTCTGTCAGCACTTCCGGGTGCTCAGCAGCACAGCGCTGCAGAATTTCCCGCACTTTTTCGGGGTCCGAATTGTAGGACACCCCCACCGGCAGGATAATTCGACCGGTTCTGTCGCGGCGCGTCCAGTTGGTCACAGTGGAGCCGACCAGTTCCGAATTCGGAACCACGATCGCCGCCCGGTCAAACGTCTCGATCTCGGTTGAGCGGATGCCGATACGGCGGACCCACCCCTCCCCGGACGCCGTCACGATCCAGTCGCCCAGGCGAATCGGCCGTTCGAACAGCAGAATCAGGCCTGACACGAAATTATTGACGATCGTCTGCAGGCCAAAGCCAATACCAACCGAAAGCGCACCCGCGATCAGCGCCAGATTCTGCAAACCGATGCCCAGCGCGCCCAGCGCCATCACAACCGCCATCATCAGGCCCAGATAGCCCAGCAAGACCCGCACTGAACTGCGAAAACTGTCATCCTCATGCGAGACTGACTTCATGCGTTGGTCGAGCACGCGCTGGGTCAGGCTGGTAACGAACAATACGGCGATAAACAGGATGATCGCGCCACCAATGCGGCCGAGCGAGATGGAGACGCCTCCGATTTCGAACCCGTAGAGCAGCCGCTCGAGTACAGCCCGGATTTCGTCAAGCTCGACCCCGAAAATCAACAGAACCGGGATCCCAAACACCCCCAGCATGATGAGGTCTGTCACCAGTCCGGCCCAAAAACGCAGCATGCCGGTCGATGGGTCCTCGCTCCGACCAGCCCGCTTGCGACCGGAGGACAGCCAGGCGTCGACGGCGCCGAGGGATTCTGAATACACCCGACGTGCGATCCAGAAGAGTATGGCCAGGGCAGCCAACACCATCCCGCGCCCGATCAGCGTTTGAGCCAGGGCGGTATAGCCCGTCACCAGCATCAGGGCGCTCAGGATCGCAACCAGCCGCAAACCAAGTCGCAACCAGCCTGCCCCTCGCTCGTGGACCGGCCACCAGCTGGGCCGGGTCAACACCCAGCTCGCTGCGGCGACCAGCGCCGTCAGAAACGTCTCGACAAGCTGGACCGCCTCGATCGGGGCTGCCACCTGGGTCAACGACCACATCGTCACCCGGTCAAGGGCAAACAGGACGGTGATGGTATCGATCACGACCCGCAGTTTCGCGGCCTTGCCTGGCGGCACATGGAAGAGTGACCATTCACGCCGCTTCGGCGCCATGAAGGCTGTCGCAAAGCCGTCGACGACCAGATACAGGGCAATGGCGTTGAAGAGCAGCCAGGCCAATTCGCCCATCGGACCTGGCAGATAACCTTCATTCGTCATCGTCCACAGGATCAGGGCGCCCACAATCGCGCCAGGCAAGACCCGAACCCCGACCCGGATCAGCGCCACGGCCGTCCGGCGGGCTTCATTCGGCTCCAGCGACTCCAGTCGTCCGGTAATCAGCCTGTCACCAGTCCGTCCGCTGACGACCATCAGGACCAGGCCGCCGAAAACGGCGAGTATGGTCCAGATCGCTGCAGGTACGCCGCCGAAATTCCGGGCTCCACCCCACCCCTGCCATGTGCCCGAAATATTATGGGCCACGTCCTGGCCAGCCTGGCCGAGCGCCGCAAAAGTGTCTGCGTTCAGGGGAACCGGTGTACGGTCAAAGACTTGTTGAATGAAATTGACGCGTCGACGCCCGGCGACCTGCGCGAGCAAGCGCTCGGACGCTGCCAAGTTGAGCGCATTGATCCGAAGATATCCATCAACGGTTTCATATTGCTCCGCCAACCGCTGACGCTCGGCAACGACCTCCTCGGATTCGCTGCGATCCGTCGGGACCGGTCCGAGCGCGTCAATCAGGCGATTGACTTGTGCCTGACCGTCGACGAGAGCGTGGCGCGCCTCGAGTGAACTAACCCGCAGCCCGGTCAGCTCGACCCGCAAGGCTTCCACGGGCAAGGCCGTCGCGTTGGCGAGCTCGACCTCGATCTGCTGTAGCCTTTCCTGACGTTGCTGCCCTCCAAACTCCGGCAGCGGAACACCGCTTTGGGCCGATGCGGCCGAACAGCCGAGCCAAACGGACAGGATCAGAACCAGTGAACGCGACAGAAAGGATATCATCAGGCTCGGGCTCCACAAATCGGGTGCATAACCGCGCCCGCCGGCTTCACCATTTGCAACCAGCGACGCAATTGAATCCGATTTCGGCCCGCTAGGCGAGTCCGTAACAGCCCAGGTTCAAAACCGGTGCCGCGTCGCCGGACATTGGCACGCAAATCCGCCGACGATCTCGCCCTCATTCTCGATATAATCGAAATTGACTTCCTCGCCCGCGCGTATGGCCCGGTTAGCGCGCAACAGCGGACGCGCCGGATCACTCGCATCAATGACGCTATTGGCCTGACAGCAATGATTGATATAGCGCAAATACCCGGTCGGCTCGCAGTGAACCTGATCTGTAATACGGGCGGAATGCGGGGTTTGCAGCTTGGTCATCTCGCCCCGAATGACGGTGATAATCTCACCGGAAGCCAGGTCGCGCTGCGCGAACACGCCGTGACCATGGATCGCGCTGGTCTGGATCGCGACACGGGCATCGTATTCGGCCATGAAGGCTGCGCGGCCGCCATTGGCTCCGTCCTGGCCAAGTTCCACGCGTTGGCCGGACAAGACCATTTCACCCTCGCCGCGCTCGACCACGCTGAGATCGAGGATCGCCGTCGCCGCACCGACAGCGCCAAGCTCGGCGATGAACCCGTCCGCATTGCCGCTGCGGCTGCGCAGATGCGTCGAACCACCGCCCGCGCCCAGCCGCGTGACCTGCCCCATCCACACATCGCCCTGACGGCGAAGCTCGATCCACTCGAACACGCGCCCATTTTCACCTGGATAACTCGCCAGGAATTCACCAACTCTCACAACACAACTCCCATGGAACTCGCGCAAAATCTCGCACAGCCCTAACGTGCGGAATAGGGCGTAGATGTCACGGTCGTGAACAAAGAGTCAAAGCGCGTCGAGCACCATCGCCGGGTCACCCGCTTCGCTCTGGCGCTTCCACATCCGCGCATAGAGCCCGTCCAGGCCCAGCAGCTCGGTATGCGTGCCCGCTTCGGTGATGACGCCGGCGTCCATCACATAGATCCGGTCGGCATTGGCAATCGTCGACAGGCGGTGAGCGACGGCGATCGTCGTGCGCCCCTTGGCCGCTTCGGCCAGCGCCGTCTGGACTTCCTGTTCGGTCTCGCTATCGAGGGCCGATGTCGCCTCGTCGAGGACCAGCACCGCCGGGTTCTTCAGGATCGCGCGCGCCACGCCGACGCGCTGCTTTTCGCCGCCGGACAGTTTCAGCCCGCGCTCGCCAACCCGCGTCTCCAAGCCTTCGGGAAGCTTGCGCACAAACTCGCCCAGCTGCGCCCGCTCCAGCGCATCAAGAATCTCGGCTTCGCTCGCCTCGGGGCGGCCATAAATCACGTTGGAGCGGAGCGTATCGTTGAACAGCACCACATCCTGCGGCACCAGCCCCAGCGCATCGCGCAGGCTCTCCTGGGTGACATCGGTCAGATCCTGGCCGTCGATCAACACCCGCCCGGCCTCGGGATCATAAAACCGGAACAGGAGCCGCAGGATCGTTGATTTGCCGGCCCCTGACGGCCCGCACAGGCCGACGAATGTGCCCGGCGCCACATCGAGGCTGACGCTCTCGATCGATCGCGCACGGCCATCATGGGCGAAGCTGACCTTGTCGAATGTCACCGCGCCGCCCTTGAGCACGAGCGGTTTGGCATCGGGCGCATCAGCGACATCGGGCTTCAGCGCCAGCGTGTCGAACAGGCGTTCCATATCGACGGCGCTCTGCTTGATCTCGCGATAGGCCCAGCCAAGGATATTCAGCGGCTGATAAATCGTCATCAGGATCAAAGTCACCGCCGCGACATCACCGGGCTGCAAGGCCCCGTTCCACGCTTTCCAGCCCGCCGTCAGCGCCATCGCCAGCAGGCCGGCATTCATCACCAGCGCTTGGCCGGCATTGAGTACGGCGAGCGAGGATTGTGACTTGGCGGCGGCATGGGCATAGCGCTGCATCACGCTGTCATAGGCATCGGTCTCGCGCTGTTCGGCGGCGAAGGCCTTGACGGTCTCAAAATTGATCAGGCTGTCGACAGCGCGGGCATTGGCCTCGTTATCGGCATTATTCATGTCGCGGCGGATCTTGACGCGCCAGTCGGTCACCGACCAGGTCATCGCCATATAGACGCCGACGGTGACCAGCGAGATGACGGCAAATTCCCAGCCATAATTGGCGCTCAACACGCCGGCCGCAAGCACCAGTTCGAGCAGGGTCGGGGCGATGTTGAAGACCAGGAAGCGCATCAGGAAATCAACGGCACGGGCGCCGCGATCAATGATCCGGTTGAGCGCCCCGGTCCGCTTCATCTGGTGAAAACCGATCGACAGGCCCTGGACATGGCCGAAGGCTTTGACCGAAGTCAGGCGCTGGGCGTCCTGGCTGACCGGCGCGAACATCGCATCGCGCAATTGCGGCGCCCCGACCGAGAGGAAACGCGCCGCCGCGTAGGCGAGAAAGGCCAGCGCGAAGCCCGCCACGGCGCCACTGGCCATCCAGCCGGTCGCCGCGCCGGGCACAGCGGCGGCGGTTTCATGCCCGGAGATCGCGTTAATCCCGTCGCCAAAGAAGACCGGCGCATAGACGGAGAATAATTTGGCGATCACCGTCAGGATCAGCGCCACCACCATCCGCACCCGCCAGCGCGCCATCTCCGGCGAAGCCAGCAGGCCAAACAGCCGTGCCATCGCCGGGCCGAGGCCACCATCATTGGCTTTTGTGGAATCGTCGGTGGGATCGGGGGTTGAGGGTCTCATCGCGTCCACAGATAGGGCGCGCAGGCCCCGAGCGCCAGAGGCACACGCTGCGCTGATCGATCAGGGCAGACGCTCGAGCCAGTCGAAATGGCCAACCACGGGGATGGCCAATGCGATCGGGAAAAAGGCGAGCCGGTGCCAACCGGCAATGCTGATGGCGGCACGAACCGGCAGCAACAGCAGCAGCGCCCCCGCGACCTGGCCCCACCACCATAATCGCAGCAGGTAGGGCGTTGCGAGCCAGTCAAAGAAGCGCATCACGCGCGGCACAGTGTCGGCGGCATCCATCGCGGTCGGGAAAAACGTGTGCAGCAGCGCAATTTCGATATGGATCAGAAAAACGGCAATCAGGACATCAAACAGGATCGGACTCCAGCGCCGCGAAGGCGAGGAATCCAGATCCAGTGACACTGCCCGCTCAGCCCTCGTCGGGCCCGGCTTCGTCCGGTGCCTGCAGCACTTGGCCGGGATAAATCAGATTGGGATCGCGGATCTGGCTGCGATTGGCTTCATAGATCACGGTGTACTGCACGCCGCGGCCATAGAGCTGGCGCGCCAGCCGCCACAGCGAATTGCCCGGCTGCACGACCACCGAATCCGGACCCATATTAAGATCCTCGGCGGCGACGCGCTCGAAGGGCAAGGCGATGACGGCGGTGACATTGCCGTCACTATCAAGCTGATCGACCTGGAGGTCATAGCGGCCAGGTGCCAGCAAGGCGCCGGCCTGCAGGGCCCATCGCCCGTCCGGACCCGCAGTGACCGATCCGACCAAAGCGCCATTGGCAAAAATCCGCACGGTTGAACCCGCTTCGGCACGGCCAGCAAAGATCACGGCGCCGGTCTCGTCATAATCGACGGTTTCGAGCACCAGCGAGCCCATTTCGCTGTCGGCACAGGACGGGCATTGCCAAACACGGCTGGCCTCACCGGGGCGTCCGACCACGACCAGCGGCGTTGCGCCGCGCGCTTCGGGAATCGAAACCAGCACCACTTGTTCGGAGCGCAATTCACGGCCATCGACGGCCCGCATCATCAGGCCGAGCTCGATCGCACCTGACGGCAGAGGATCGTTGAGGATGATCACCCATTCGCCGCGATCATTGACCGTCTCGCGGGCAATCTCCTCACCATTCGCGAGCACGACAATCGTCGCACCGGGCTCGCCGCGTCCGGCGATGACCGCCGTACCGACCGGCGCCACGCGCACGATGTCGAACACGGGCGCGGCGAGCAGCGCGGTCGCATCGGCACCCGAGCTGATATTGGCTCCGGCCGCAACGGCACTGTCGGACTGGGTTGGCGATTGTGCAGGGCCGCTCAGGGCAGGCCTGTACAGGATGAAGGCCAACGCGGCGGCGATCGCCAGCGCAGCCAGTGCCGCAGCAATGATGAACGACCGCGTCGCGGTCATGTCCGTACTCCTGTTTCAATCTGGCCCGGGGCAAAGCTGTAATCGATCATAAAAACACCTGATGCAAACCTCGCGCCGCCGGGCAAGGGCGAATACCATCACCAATGAGCAAATCAAACAAGGGCGATGCTTCAATGGCGAAACTAAGGTCGATTGGTGTTTTTTGCGGTTCACGTCTCGGTGAACGCGAAAGCTATCAGGACGCCGCCGAAGCCGTCGGACGTGCCATTGCCCGTGCCGGCGCGCGGCTGGTCTATGGGGGTGGCGATGTTGGGCTGATGGGCGTTGCCGCCTCGAGCGCGGCAGCCGAGCGCGGCCAGGTCTTGGGCATCATCCCCGGCTTCCTGATTGCCCGCGAAGGCCAGCTGGAGGGCGTCGACATCCGCATCGTCGAGACCATGTCAGAGCGCAAAGTGCAGCTGATCGACGAATCCGACGCCTTCATCATCCTGCCCGGCGGCACCGGCACGCTGGAAGAAGTCTTCGACGTCATCTCACGCCAGCAACTCGACCTGCACGACAAGCCGGTGGCTTTTCTCAATGTCGACGGCTTCTGGGATCCGCTGGTTGCGCTGATCCGTCACACCGTCGAACAGGGCTTCACGCCGCCATCGCTGGCCGCCCATATCGCCCTGGAAGCCGATGCCGAGCGCGCCGTGCGTGATATCATGGCGACGCTCGACAAAGCCGCGACCTAATCAGCCTCACCGACCGGGTCGAACACCTCCTCGATCCGCAGATCAAACGCCCCGGCCAGCGCGAAAGCCAGGTTGAGCGAGGGATCATGCTTGCCGGTCTCGACCGCATTGATCGCCTGGCGCGAGACGCTGACCCGCTCGGCCAGCTCGGCCTGGCTCCAACGCCGCTCGGCGCGCAAGACTCTGAGCCGGTTCTTCATCTGTAGAGCCAGCGCAGGATGCAACTGATCAGCCCCGCCAGCCCGACCATCACCGGCAAAACCCAGATCATGGAAATCTCCGGCAGATCCACTGCGCCCTCGATGAAACCATAGGCGAAGCAGGCGAAACCGGTCAGCAGGGCCGCAGCGAGCATGGATTCAGAGATGATGCGGCGTTTGAATTCATCGCGGGTGTGGAAGAACACCATCACCGCGTGCAGGGCATAAAGGCCTGGCAGAACCGGCAGGACAGCGAGTACGCCACGTTGCCATTGCGCCAGCTCCATGCTGTTCAGCAGGGAAACCGTACCAAACAGAAGCAACATATAGACGAGCATCGCGGCGCCGAAATGGACGAGGTAACGTTTGACTGGGGCTTGCATCGACATCTCCTATTCTCCGGCGGGCAAGACAGCGGTCAGCTCGCGCATGAATGCTTCGGGCTGATCCAGCATGATGAAATGGCGCGAGTCGGCAATGATGTGCACCTGCACGTCGGGCAGGCTGGCATATTGACCTTGGTAGACCGCCAGCAATTGTTCGGCTGTCATTGGCGCGCCTTCGGACCAAGCGGCCAGCACTGTCACTTTGGCGCGCACATCAGCGAGGGTCGGCGTGAAATCCGTGCCGGCGACTTCAACCATCGCCCGGGCGACCGCGTCTTGATCGGCCCGCTCTATCCAACCCATCACTCGGGCCTGTCCCTCGGGGGTCATCGACTGGATCGCCAGTCCCTGCTGGCTCATGGCGAGGAATTGTTCGCGGGGCATGGCGGCCAGCTGCGCGGCCATCATCTGCCCGTACTGAGCCGCCTGCTCCGGCGTTGCCGCCGGATTGAACAAGCGCAGGAAAAACGGCGCGCTGTCGACCACGAGGACGCGGCCGACATGTTGCGGGCGCAGTGCCGCAAGCTGGAGCGCGATCTGGCCGCCCATCGAATGGCCGACGATGGTCACGTCATCGAGATTCTGGCTGTCGAGATAATCCGCCAGCTCCGCAACCAACGGGTCGAGAAACGCCCCCTCGCCCACCGCAGGCACATCGCCGAAGCCGGCCGCAGTTATGGTGTAAATGTCGGCAGAATTGCCCAGCTCGGCCACCGTATCAGTCCAGACTTCACCGGGCGTCGCCAGGCCGGGAATCAGGATCAGCGCCGGGGCGCCAGCCATGCCGGCGTGGTCGACCTCGAACCGGGTCTGCGCGTCGGAATTCGCCGCGATACAGGCGGCCAGCGCGATCGCGGTCAAAAACCAGCGCATCGGCGTCATCGGTTGGCATAATTGAATTCGCATTCCAGTCTCCATCAGGTGATCATGACACAATGTAATGATAACCTGACATATCGACTCGAATTGTCAAGCTAGCCTTACATAATGTTGTGATAACCTGTCATAGCAAGACCCCACACCAGAGTGCGGGGCCTTGTCATGCATGGCATTGTGCAAAAAATTCTGGCCGTCCCGCGGTTAAGCGATCTCGCCCTTGAGCCGGGCGATGGATCGGTCACGCCCGATCAAGGGCAGCATCACCGCCATCTCCGGCCCGTGGGCCTCACCGGTCAGCGCCAGACGCAGCGGCATGAACAAGCCCTTGCCCTTGCGGCCGGTCGCTTCTTTCAGCGCCGTCGTCCAAGCCCCCCAGCTGTCAGCGTCGAGCGTGCCGGCCGGCAGCATGTCGGCGGCGGTCGCGGAGAATTCAGCATCCTCGGCCGCGATCACCGGCGTCACCGGCCCGGAGACCAGAGCCGCCAAGCCCTTGGCATCAGACAGGCGTTCCAGATTGGAGCGGACGCCGTTCCAGAAAGCTTCGCCGCCATCGGCTCCCATCGCTGCGAGGCGGTCCCTGACCTCACCATAGGGTTTGGCGTGCAGCAGCTTGGCATTGATGCGTTTCAAATCTTCCGGATCGAACCGGGCCGGCGAACGCGACAGCTTGCCCAGATCAAAGCCTTCCAGCAGGCCTTCAACCGTCTCGAACGCGTCGACCGCATCGGACGTGCCCAGCTTGGCCAGCAGCGAGATCACCGCCATCGGCTCAAAGCCCTCGACATCGCGGATATCAGAGATCCCGAGCGAGCCGATCCGTTTCGACAGCTTGCCGCCATCGGCCCCGACCAGCAATGCCTGGTGCCCGAAGAAGGGCGGCTTGCCACCGAGTGCTTCGAAAATCTCGATCTGGGCTCCGGAATTGGTGGTGTGATCCTCGCCGCGAATGATGTGGGTGATCTTGGCGTCGATATCATCGACGACGCTCGGCAGCGTATAAAGATAGCTGCCATCCTCGCGGATCAGGATCGGGTCGGACAGCGAAGTCGTCTCGATCGAGACAGGCCCGCGCACCAGATCCTCCCAAACCACCGGATTGCCCGACAATTTGAAACGCCAATGCGGCTTGCGCCCTGCCGCGTCGAAAGCGGCCTTGTCGGCATCGGTGAGCTCCAGCGCCGCGCGGTCATAAACCGGCGGACGGCCGTTTTTCATCTGCAGCTTGCGTTTGCGATCGAGATCCTCGCCGGTCTCATAGCAGGCATAGAGCAGACCATCAGCGCGCAGCTTCGCCGCCGCCGCCTCATACAGATCAAACCGCTCGGACTGTTTAAACGTCTCATCCCAGCCAATCCCCAGCCAGGTCAGATCCGCGCGGATGCCGTCCTCATAGGCCGCCGTCGAGCGCTCAAGATCGGTATCGTCGATCCGCAACACGAAAGTCCCGCCCGCCTTCTTGGCGAACAGATAGTTGAAGATCGCGGTGCGAACATTGCCGACATGAAGCTTGCCGGTCGGGCTCGGAGCAAAACGGACTTTGGTCATGGGATGAAGCCTGCCTGAAGTTGAGGCGGTGGCTTAGCGCTGTCGCGGGTTTGGGGCAAGCGGGGGTGTCGGATGTGAGGGGAGGCGAACGCCCCTCTGGCCATTTCCCCCCACCTGCGCCAGTCTCCTCGCGACATGCGGGTAGACGGAGTGCGTTCACATGGATGCAGAGCGTGACATCGACGGGACGGCCCACAGGGAGCGCAACGCGGCCTGGTGGGCTGGCTGGTGGGCGGCGGATTTCTCCTGGGACGGGCTGGCGGGCAAGGACTGGCTGGGCTGGTCGGTGACGCCGGATGGGCGGCTCGTCGAGACCGGCAGCGCGCCCGACGGCGCGCGCGGCGCCAGTCTGCAGGACTATTTCCGCCGTGACGGGCAAAGCGAGACCCTGCGCAGCGACGCGGCGCTGATCGCGCTCGGATTGCTGGAGCGGGCGCCGGCGCGCACGCTGATCTCCCGGCTTCTGCGGCGAGACACACCAGGCCACCGCCTGTTTCACATCCTGCACCTGCCGCCCCGCTGGCAGGATGGCCGGGCCAGCTGGAAAGCCGATCCGGCAGCCGGAAAGCGATGGGCCCCGCTCGAGGCCGAACTTGCCCGGCAGCTGGCCGCAGCGCGTGAAACCGAATTCGATGAGCTCGAGCGTCCGGTGGGCGCAGACCGGCGGGCCCAGCTCGACGGCTGCGTGATCCGCACCCTGCCTCTCCCCGCCGAAATCGGCGCAGACGCACTGCATCTGCGGGCCCGGCATTTACACGTGCGCGGCGATCTGAACCTGACCGCCGCCATATTCGGCCCGCAAGCGGACTTCAGCGGCGCCCGCTTTGACGGCATTGCGGTCTTTGAGGGCGCGCAGTTCAACGGCGAGGACATTTATTTCGAGGCGGTCAGCTTCAATGGTGAAGCGAATTTCAGGGATGCGCACTTCAACGAAAATGCCTGGTTTTCGCGCACCGTCTTTGCCGGCATCACCCTGTTCGACAACGCCAAAATCGGGGGGCTTGCGGATTTTGCCCGGACCCGTTTCACCGACGATACCAGTTTCCGGGCCATCAGCGTCGATGACGACGCCGACTTCATGGGCGCCCGTTTCAATGTCGATACCGACTTCCGCGACGCCAAATTCAACGCCGGGGCCGGCTTCCTCGACATCAATTTCAACGCCGAAGCAAACTTCCAGGGGGCCAGCTTCAACGCCACAACAAGCTTCTGCGACTCCCATCTCGACGGCGTCGACGGTTTCAAAGGTGATGCAGACTTCCGCGGCGCCATCTTCAACGGCGAGACCTGCTTCCTCGGCCTCAGCTTCAACGCCAGAGCGGATTTCCAGGACGCCAGATTCAACGCCGAAACATACTTCACCGGCCTGCACTTTTCTGGTGTCGCAAACTTCAAGGGCGCGACTTTCAACAGCTGATGCGGCGGGTGGTGTTCCTCTCGGATAGCGAATTGCGAGGCGGTCACCAGCTCCGTCCCGGAACAAGTCCGGGCCACCTCTTCCATCAAGGAAGAGGTGGCCGCGAAGCGGTCGGAGCCGGTGAGGATGTTGGGCGCGACGATGCTCGGTTTGGTTTTTCTAAATAAATACAAACCTCTACTTCCCCCGGATTCATTCCGGGGCCCGCCGGACGGGGGTCCAGTCAAGCTCGCGACCGATGGCAGGCCCCGGAATTCGCTGCGCTCCTCCGGGGGAAGATGGTGTGTTGGGTCGGGGTGCGAATTCGCGACTTATCCAGCATTAACGCCAAAAATCCGCGTCATCCCAGCGCAGGCTGGGAACCAGATTCACGCACCGACATCTATTTGATTTGGCGCCCGTTTTCGCCCGGCTCCGCGCTATGAACTGGGTTCCAGCCTGCGCTGGAATGACGATTTATGGGGCCAACTTATCCCCGCCCCCTCCACCTGCGCTTATGCTTCAGCTGTTCCGGTCGCACGGGAGGCACGAGCTCAGTCATTTGCGGCGGTCGGGAGCGTGCAGCCTGTCCGGGCGAAGGGGTGACATCCCGAGCGCTGGCAGGGCGTCCATTAAGGTCTGACGGCACTAAACGACCGACCTGAGTACCTTTCTGGATTGGAACCGGGGTGGAGACAGCCCGAGAAAACTGCACGTGCGGGACGTCACGAATGTCACGCTACTTACATTACCGGTTACCGGCATTCGCCGGCGTCCCACACCCTCCCATCCCTCCAGCGGCAAGCCGCGTGGAGATTTTGGTGCAACCTAAAAAGGGGACAGGTATATTTAACGCGCAATCATGCCGGTTTGCCCATCGGGCACCGTGGTGCGGGCGCGTTAAATATACCTGTCCCCTTTTCAATCGGCGCGGAAGCGGTTGGTCATGGGGTAGCGACGGTCGCGGCCGAAATTCTTCGGGCCGATCTTGACGCCGGGCGGCGCCTGGCGGCGTTTGTATTCGGCGCGGTAGAGCAGGTTCTCGACCCGGCGCACCGTCGGCTCGTCATAGCCCTCGGCGATCAGATCACGCGGGGCTTTCTCGTCTTCGATCAAGCCATAGAGGATGGCGTCGAGGATCTCATAGGGCGGCAGGCTGTCCTGGTCGCTCTGATCGGGACGCAGTTCGGCGCTCGGGGCCTTGGTGATGATGCGCGAGGTGATGACCTCACCGGCCGGGCCGAGCCCGATGGGCTCGCGGAGCGCATTGCGCCAGCGCGCCAGCTCATAGACCTCGGTCTTGTAGATATCCTTGAGCGCGTTGAAGCCGCCATTCATATCGCCATAGAGCGTCGCATAGCCGACCGCCATTTCCGACTTGTTGCCGGTGGACAGCACCATCGGTCCGAACTTGTTGGACAGCGCCATCAACACAACGGCGCGAGCGCGCGACTGGATATTCTCCTCGGTCGCATCGCTCTCGCTGCCGCGAAAAGCCGGGGCCAGGATCTTGCCGAAACTGGCAATTGCCGGCTCGACATCAATGATGTCATAGCGGATGCCGAGACGCTGAGAACAGTCCTTCGCGTCTTCCAAGCTGTCCTGACTGGTGTATTTCGACGGCAGCATCACGGCCCAGACCTTGTCCGGCCCGAGCGCATCGACGGCGATGGCAGCACTGATCGCGCTATCGATGCCGCCCGACATGCCCAGGACGACGCCGGGAAAGCCATTTTTCGAAACGTAATCGCCCAGCCCCCGGCACATCGCCAGCCAATCGGCCTGCGGCCCGGTGACGGGTTTGGCCTGTGCTGCGCCGTCGCTGTGCCAGCCGCTTTCGCTGCAGGTCCAGCAGGCCAGGTCCATACTTTCTTCGAAAGCCGGCAGGCGTTGGCATTCAGTGCCATCGCTATCAAACGAAAAACTGGCGCCATCGAAAACGAGTTCGTCCTGACCGCCGATCTGATTGACGAAGATCAGCGCTTTCGGCCCGGTCCAGCGCTCATACCAACGGGCAAAGGCCGCCTGCCGTTCGAGCTCGATCGTGCGCCGCCAGGGCGAACCATTGATCGAGATCATCATCTCGGCGCCTTGGGCGATCAAGTCATTGGGCACCGCATCGAGCCAGATATCCTCGCATACCGGCAGAGCGAGCTTGATGCCGCGCCATTTGACGATTTCCGGCATCGGGCCGGGCGCGAAGACGCGCTTTTCGTCGAACACGGAGTAATTCGGCAGGTCGTGCTTGAAGCGCAAAGCGAACAGCCGGCCCTCATCGAGCAGGGCGACGGCATTGTGCAGCAAATTGCCCTGGCGCCAGGGCAGACCGATGATGATCGCCGGGCCTGTTTTGGTGTCCGCTGCCAGCGTGTCGAGGGCGCGCTGGCAGGCCTCGATCGCGGCCGGTTTGAGAACCAGATCCTCCGGCGGATAGCCAAGCAGGAAAAGTTCGGGAAACACGATCAGATCGGCACCGCGTGTGCGGGCATCGGCATGGGCCGCGCGGGCCCGGGCCAGATTGCCGGCAACATCGCCGACCACCGGGTTGAGCTGGGCCGAGAGGATATTCACTGTCTTGGTCATGGCCCGCGATCTATCCCGCCATGGCGCGTCCGGCAAGCGCCGTCAGGACCCGTAAACCCGCGCCCCGTCGACAGCGCGTGCTGCATCAAGCGCCCGCAGGCCGGCAATGCCGGGCACGGCGACCGGCGCGCCATCGAGGACGGAGGCGATGAAGGCCTTCACATTGGCGCCCAGCGAATCGCGCGCCATTTCGGTATCGGCGAAACCGGGATTGAGTTTGAACGGAGTCGAATTCTCGAACGTCTTGGCGATGAAATCGACATCGACGACGCCCTCGGCGTATTCGACCCGCATCTTGCGATCACGCTCATGATGCACCCGGCTCGAGCTCAGCTCGGCGACGCAGCCATTCTCGAAGGTCAAAATCGCATGGGCAATATCGGGATGGCCGAAGCGACCCTGATCAACCTTGCCTTCAACCTTGGTCACGGCAGCGCCGGCCAAAGCGATGGCCAGATCGAGATCATGGATCATCAGATCGAGCGTCACCGAGACGTCAAGATTACGATCCGAGGCTGGCCCCATCCGCCGGGCGACGATCCGCTTCGGCGCAGCGGGTACTTGGAACAGACCCATCGCATTAAAGACGAAGCGCTCCTGATGGCCGACCTGCAGCACGCAGCCATGCGCGGCGGCCAGAGTGATCAGTTCGCGCGCTTCCTCGACCGACGAGGCGACCGGCTTTTCCACCAGCACATGCCGGCCCGAAGCCAAGCTCGCGGCGGCAGCCTCAAAATGGTTCACGGCGGGGCTGGCAACGGTCACCGCGTCACAGGCGGCGATCAGTGCGGCGAGTGTGTCGAAGCTCTTGGCGCCGTGCTTGGCAGCCAGCTCCCGGGCGCGCTGGGCGTCCGGATCGTATATCCCGACCAGTTGCGCACGATCATCGGCAGCATATTTGCCGGCATGGAAGCCGCCGAACACGCCGGCACCGACGACGCCGGCACGGAGGAATTTGGAATTAGGCATTTTCAAAACATTCCTTGGCAGTATCCGGCTCAATACAAGCGCCGACGGTGCAATCAAGGCCCGGGCGCATCACCACTTGGTTACCGGCCTTGCAATGGCTTGGCCTCAATGCTGGCCTGCGAGCTGTTTGCTCATGCGATAATTATGCAATTCGACGCCGCGCAGCAGCCGAGTCTGTTCTTCCTCAACGACCCAGCCCTGACGTTCAAACAGGATACGGGCCCGGGCGCTGGCATCGCTGTACAGCCGCTCCATCGCCTGTTCACGGGCATGGGTTTCAAGCCGGTCATACAATAATTGCGCCACGCCATGACCGATATGGTCCGGATCGACAAAGGCCAAATCGATATAGCCATCCGCTTTAACGCTCATGAAGCCGATCACCGCGCCGTCGAGTTCGGCGACAAACACGGTCTGCGGCGTCAGCCGCTTGTCCCAAGCCTCGACCTCCGGCGGTGCCGGCGCCCACGCCGCACGTTGCTCGCTGGAGTATTCCGGACCCGCGCCCTCACGGACGGCGCGATAGAAGACGCGAGTCAGCGCAGCGATATCACTGCGCTCGCCGCGGCGGACGCGAACTTCGGCAGGGTTGTCGAGTGTCGTCTGCATGGGTCTCAGCCTCCCCTACTTGCGGTCCGCCGTCCGCGCTCTACCATGAAGCGAGATCAGAGGGGATGGCCGGTGGCAGAAAATTTCAAGGTCGATGGCCTGACACCGGGACCGTTCTATCTGGCGGATACACTGTCGCAGGCGCTGCCTGCTCGCGACCTTATGCAAAATCAGCGATCCCGGGTCCACCGGGACGGCCCTCCCCCAAACCCTTGCAAGGAGAGACATCATGAAGTCTCGTGAAATCCATCTCAACGCCTATCTCAAGGGCGCCCCGAAGACCGAAAACTACTCGGTCGTCGAAACCGATCTGCCGGCCCCCGCCGAAGGCCAGGTCACGGTGCGTAACCTCTATATCTCCGTCGACCCCTATATGCGTGGCCGGATGAGCGGGATCAAAACCTATATCGACCCGTTCAAACTCGGTGCTGTGATGGAGGGTGGCGCCGTCGGTGAAGTCGTTGAGAGCCGGTTTGAGGGCTTGAAGGCGGGCGATCACGTGATGTCGATGCTGGGCTGGCGTGAAGGCTATACGGCTTCAGGCAAGGCGGTACAGAAGATCGATACCAGCCTGCTGCCACCGCAAGCCTTTCTCGGCATTGCCGGCCTGACCGGGCTGACCGCCTATGTTGGTATCAAGCGGATTATCGACCTTCAGGCCGGTGAGACTATGTGGATGTCGGCCGGTGCCGGCGCTGTCGGTTCTGCCGGTATCCAATTTGCGAAGGCCATGGGCGCGACCGTCGTCGCTACCGCTGGCGGCAAGGATAAATGCGATTATCTCAAAACCATCGGCGCCGATCACGCGATCGATTACAAGGCGACCGACGATCTCACCGCGGCGATCCGTGCGGCCGTGCCCGGCGGCGTTGACGGTTATTTCGAGAATGTCGGCGGCACGCATTTCACCGCCGCCCTCAACACGCTGAAACAGTTTGGACGCATGGCCGCCTGCGGGATGATCCAGCGCTATAATGACGCCGAGCCGGCGAGCATCACCGACAATCTGACTTTCATCGTCGGCAAATCGCTCAAGATCCAGGGCTTCATCGTCTCCAACCATCTCGATATCCAGCCGGAATTCATCAAGGATCTGAGCACCTGGATGATGGCCGGCAAGATCACACCGGCCGAGACCGTTCTGGACGGAATCGAGAAGGCGCCTGAAGCCTTTGCCGGCCTGTTCGCCGGCCTCAACAAGGGCAAGATGCTGGTCAAGATTTGACCTGACCCAAGCCGATCTCGGGGCCAGCGTGGCCCGGGGGTAGACTGGGCGAGATCTTGGGCTTCAACAATTGGAGCCCAGGACCTCGCGTGGCCCGGTGCCGCTTGTTCGCGACGGTCTGGCTAGCGCCGGGTCAGCCGTCCCAGCACCCAGCCGCCGGCGATGGCCGCCACCAAGGCCGACCAATCCGAGCCCAGACCGAAGCGCTCCAGCAGGAAATATGTGCCTGCCGCGGCCGCCAAAGCGAAGGGCAGCACGCGAATCGCGCGAATCGCTGACGGCATATTAGGGTCTGGTTCACCTTGAAACATGCTTCTCCAGGCACGCAATTACGGGGCCGGAGGCCCTATTTCGGGCATTTGCCGATAAAAATGCAGCGATTTCGAGCCGATTCACCTGTTGGGGCTTGCAAACAGCCTCGGTTGTTGGCCTTGTTGACCAGTCAACGAACACGCGAAAAACCGGCTGGATGCGATGACCGTGTCGGCCGGAACGCGACAAACTGGGGGGAACCCTATGAACAAGTCAGACCTCGCCAAAGCCGTCAGCGAAAAGACCGGCCTGTCCCGCACACAAGCGGGCGACGCCGTCGACGCTGCGATCGATGCCATCATCGGTTCGGTCAAAGGCAATGACAGCGTCCAGCTTGCCGGTTTCGGCACGTTCCACGCCAAACATCGTGAAGCTCGTGAAGTGCGCAATCCGCGTACCGGCGAGAAGATGATGTCGAAGGCTCGCACCCAGGCGGCATTCCGTCCGGCTGCTGCCCTCAAAGATATCTAATCAGCGCTTCTCAGCACTGATGAAACGCCGCCCGAAGCAATTCGGGCGGCGTTTTTCGTTTTGGGATGCAAGGCGCGTGAACGGACGGCGTGGTCAGGCCGCGTCGACGGACCGACTGGTGCGGACCCGTTTGAGCGATTCCGAAATACGAAACGCCATCTCCAGTGCCTGCTCGGCATTGAGCCGCGGATCGCAATGGGTGTGGTAGCGCGATGACAGGTCGGCTTCCGTGACCGCATTGGCGCCGCCGACGCATTCAGTGACATCGCTGCCGGTCATCTCGATGTGGACACCGCCGGGATAAGCCCCTTCGGCGTAGAGCACATCCATGAAGCCCTCGAGCTCATCAAGGATGCGCTCGAAATCGCGTGTCTTGTAGCCGCTGGCGGTCTTCATCGTATTGCCGTGCATCGGATCACTCGACCAGACGACCTTGCGTCCGGCGCGCGTCACAGCGCGGGCCAGGGCCGGCAGTTTCTCGCGTACATTATTGGCACCCATCCGGGTGATCAAAACCAGGCGTCCAGCCTCATTCTCCGGATTGACCGCATCGATCAGGCCGAGAAGATCATCCGGATTCATGGTCGGGCCGCACTTGATCCCGATCGGGTTGGAAATCCCGCGGGCATATTCGACATGGGCCCCGTCGAGCTGACGCGTGCGCTCGCCGATCCACACCATGTGGGCCGAGGTCGCATACCATTGGCCGGTATTGGGATCGCGGCGCGTCAGGGCTTCTTCAAACGGCAGATGCAGCGCTTCGTGGCTGGTGAAGAAGTCCACCGTTTCCAGCGAGGGCGCGCTGTCACGGCCAACACCGCAGGCTTTCATGAAGGCAAGCGCTTCGGAAATCCGGTTGGCGGTCTCCTCATAGCGCTCGGTCGCCGGACTGTCGGTGACATAATCCAACGTCCACTGGTGCACATTATTCAGGTCGGCATAGCCGCCCGAAGCAAAGGCGCGCAGCAAATTCATCGTCGAAGCCGACTGGTCATAGGCCCGGATCAGACGCTGTGGATCGGGCTCACGGCCCTCAGGCGTAAACGCCATGTCATTGACGCTGTCGCCGCGATAGCTCGGCAGGGAGACCCCGTCGATCGTCTCCATGTCGGATGAGCGCGGCTTGGCGAACTGGCCGGCGATCCGGCCCAGCTTCACCACCGGCTTCGAAACGGCAAAGGTCAGCACCACCGCCATTTGCAGCAATACCCGAAACGTGTCGCGCACGCCTTCGGTCGAGAACTCCTTGAAACTCTCCGCGCAATCACCGCCCTGCAACAAAAAGGCATTACCCGCAGAGACATCGGCCAATTGCCGGCGCAGACGGCGCGCTTCGCCCGCAAACACCAATGCGGGACGGTTGGCCAATTCGGCGATGGCGCGGTCAAGAGCCACCGGGTCGGCATATTTGGGCAATTGTTCGACGTGTTTGGAACGCCATGAATTCGGAGACCAGGTCATATCACTCAGCAGCTTTCAACTCGGGCGGCGACCATTTTTCCTTCATGGTCACCAATTCTTCGGCACTGGTCGGATGCACGGCACAGGTCATGTCGAACTGTACCTTGGTCAGACCCGCTTTGACGGCAATCCCCGCCATCTGGATCATTTCCGGCGCATCCGGCCCGACAATATGCACGCCCAACACCCGGTCTGTCTCCCCGTCGACGACAAGTTTCATCAACATACGGCTTGCGTCATTGGTCAGCGAGATTTTCATCGGCCGAAATGTGGTCTTGTAAATGTCGACCTGAGCAAAGGATTTGCGCGCATCGGCCTCAGACAGACCAACCGAACCAACTGGCGGCTGGGTGAAGACGGCAGAGGCGATGTCATTGTGATCGTAGGCGGTTGGGTGGCCGCCGAATACGGTCGCCGCAAAAGCCGCGCCCTCGCGGATCGCCACCGGGGTCAGATTGACCCGATTGGTCACGTCGCCGACGGCATAGATATGGCTGGCGGTCGTCTGGGAAAAGTCATCGACCTTGATCGCGCCCTTGGCATCGACATCAACGCCAGCCTTCTCCAGGCCCAGCCCGTCGACATGCGGATCGCGCCCGATCGCGTACATCACGACATCGGCATCGACATGACTGCCATTGGAAAGCTGGACACGCTTCATCCCGTCGCCGAGATCGGTGATTTTCTCAAACACGGCGTGGGTGATGACCCGGACGCCCGAGCGCACCAGCTCCTCATGGACATGGCTGCGAACATCATCATCGAAGCCGCGCAAGACGGTGTCGCCGCGATAAACCTGGCAAACCTGCGAGCCCATGCCGGCGAAAATCTGCGCAAACTCACAGGCAATATAGCCGCCACCGGCGATCACGATGTGCTTGGGCAGGGCTTCCAGATGGAAAGCCTCGTTGGAGGAAATCCCCAGCTCATGGCCTTCGATATCGTCCGGCCTGAACGGCGTGCCGCCCGTAGCGACCAGGATTTTGCCGGCGGTGACCGTTTTGCCCGATTTCACCAAGCGCAGCGTATGAGCATCTTCGAAGACGGCGCGATCCTCAATGATCTCGACGCCAGAGTTGGACAGATTGCGCCAGTAAATCCCGGACAGCCGGTCAATCTCGGCATCCTTGGCTTCGATCAGTTTTTCCCAATCAAATGTCGGCTCGCCAACCGACCAGCCATAGCTGGCCGCCAGTTTGAACGTTTTGGCGAACTCACTGGCATAAACGAGGAACTTCTTTGGCACGCAGCCACGAATGACGCAGGTGCCACCAACCCGGTATTCTTCTGCGATCCCGACCTTGCCGGCCCCATATTGACGCGCCATACGCGCCGCACGTACACCGCCGGAACCGGCACCGATGACGAAAAGATCGTAGTCATATTGGGTCATGTCGCTATCCATTATGAGGGTCATTCGTGGGCGCCGTTATAATTCCAGTACGCGCGCTTCGGTATCTTCACCCACGATCACGACGCGGGCGAGGCCGATGAACAGACCGTGCTCAACCACGCCCGGCAGCGTCTTGAGCCGATAGTCGACCATCGCGGCATCGGGGATCGCGCCGCAGGCACAATCGAGGATGTAGTGACCGCCATCAGTGACAAAAGGGTCGAGCCCGTCGCCCTTGCGCCGCAGCTGGACATCCGGCTTGGCAATGCCGCAAGCACGCAGCACATCGTAAATCTGTTTGGCGGTTATTGAGAAGCCAAACCGGTCGACCTCAACCGGCAGCGCAAAACGCCCCAGCTTCGAGACCAGCTTGCTCTCATCAATCACCACGATCATCAGGTCGGATGCTTGCGCGATGATTTTCTCGCGCAACAGACAACCGCCGCCACCCTTGATCAGCTGGAAATGGCCGTCGACCTCGTCAGCGCCATCCACCGTCACCGAGATATGGTTGACATGATCGACATCGATCAAAGGCACGCCGACTTCGAGCGCCAGCGCTGCCGTCTGGCTTGAGGTCGGCACGGCGCGAACACGCAGGCCATCCTTGATGCGTTCACCAAGCAAGCGCACGAAAATCTCCGCCGTCGAACCGGAACCGAGCCCCAGCGTCATGCCGTCTTCGACATAGGCAAGCGCCGCAGCGGCGGCGAAGGTTTTCTGGCGGTCAGCACTCATGCCTGGACGCCTCCGAGCAGCACGTATTTGAGTTCCGAGAATTCCTCGACACCCCATTTGCCGCCTTCGCGGCCAATCCCCGATTCCTTCATGCCGCCGAACGGCGTTGAGGCCGAACCGACCATTGGCGCATTGACGCCGATCATGCCGTAATCGAGCCCTTCGGTGATGCGGTAAACGCGGTTGACGTCGCGGGTATAGAGATAGGCCGCAAGCCCGTAGGGCGTGTCATTGGCGAGATGCAGAATCTCCGCCTCGGTATCGAGGCGATAGATCGAGGCGACCGGTCCGAAAATCTCGAAACAGGCCAGATCCATCGACGGATTACCGCCCTCAATCAGGGTCGGGGCGTAGTAGGCACCGCCGAGCTCATCGGTAAGCGGGTGCCCGCCAGTGACGATCCGCGCACCGCTCTCGCGGGCATTGCGCACCAGCGCATCGACCCGCGCGACCGCTTCGTGATGGATCAGGGGGCCGAGATCGGAGCTGGCATCAAAGCCATCGCCGGCCTTGAGTTTCGAGACGCGCGCTTCCAGTGCGGCGACGAAACGGTCCGCGATACCGCTCTGGACGATGATCCGGTTGGCCGAAACGCAAGTCTGGCCGGAAACGCGGAATTTCGAGGCGATGACGCCATCGGCGGCCGCTTCGATATCGGCATCGTCCATGACGATGAAAGGCGCATTGCCGCCAAGCTCGAGTGCGACTCGCTTCACCCCATCAGCGGCTTGGCGCATCAACAGCTTGCCGACTGCCGTCGAGCCGGTGAAGCCGATCATTTTCACCTCGGGCGCACCGGTCATCACCGGACCGAGCACCTGGGCGTCGCCGCAAATCACATTGAACACGCCGTCGGGAATGCCGGCGCGCTGGGCCAGTTCCGCCAGAGCCAGCGCCGAGAGCGGCGTTTCCGGTGCCGGCTTGAGCACCATGGTGCAGCCCGCCGCGAGCGCCGGCGCGCATTTGCGCGTGATCATCGCATTGGGGAAATTCCACGGCGTGATGCAGGCGACCACGCCAACTGGCTGGTGAATCGTCCAGCCGCGTGAATTCGGGAAGGGCGGCTGCATGGTCTCGCCATGGATCCGCTTGGCTTCTTCTGCCGACCATTCGATGAAGGCAGCGCCATAAATGACTTCGCCCATCGCTTCGCGCTGGGTCTTGCCCATCTCGAGCGTGATCAAAACAGCCAAATCGGCGGCGTTCTCGAGAATCAGCTGGTGCCAGCGCATCAACAGCCTGCTGCGCTCGAACGGCGAAGTGTGCTTCCAGCTCTGAAACGCCGTCGCGGCTGCGGCGATGGCTGCTCTGGCACCGTCGGCACCGACATCGCCGATCTCGGCGATCATCTCATTATTGGACGGATTGAGGATCGGTTTGCTGCCCTCCCCACGAACCCAGGCTCCATCGATGAAGGAGGCGGTGCGGTAGAGGGATTTGTCCTTCAGGCGATCTGCAACACTCATGAAGCCGTGTCCTTCTTGGCTTTTCGGGTCAACTTGGCGCGGCGGAAACGGGCCGCCCAGCCATCCTTGTTGGTTTGCCCCGCCCGGGCCAGGGCCAGCGCGTCGTCGGGCACGTCCTCGGTGATGACACCGCCAGATCCGGTCATGGCACCGGCGCCGACCGTTACCGGGGCGACCAGGCTGGTATTGGAGCCAATGAAAGCCCCCTCACCGATAACCGTGCGGTATTTCTCGAAGCCGTCATAATTACAGGTAATCGTCCCGGCACCGATATTGGCGCCGGCACCCACGCTGGCATCTCCTACATAGGAGAGGTGATTGACTTTCGCACCCTCTCCCAGCTGCGACTTTTTGATCTCGACGAAATTGCCGACCTTGGCCCGCACACCGATTTCGGCGCCGGGGCGCAGACGCGCATAGGGACCGATCTGGGCTCCCTCACCGATTGTCGTCCCCTCGAGGTGGGAGAAGGCGTGGATCACCGCATCCTCGCCAATCGTCACGCCCGGGCCGAACACGACATGAGGCTCGACAGTGACATCGCGCGCGATTTTGGTGTCCCAGGAGAAGAATACGGTTTCCGGCGCCACCAATGTGACACCGGCCGCCATCGCCTCACGGCGCATCCGGGTTTGCAGCGACGCTTCAGCTTCGGCCAGATCGATCCGCGAATTGACGCCGAGCACTTCGTCGGCCCCCGCCTGCACAACGACCGCCTTCAGGCCGCGCTCCCGCGCCAGCCCAACCACGTCCGTGAGATAATATTCGCCATTGGCATTCTCATTGCCGACCTGGCCGAGCAGATCGAACAGCAGCGAGGCATCGGCCGCCAGCACGCCGGAATTGACCAGACCGATGGCCCGTTCAGCCGGGGAGGCATCCTTGTATTCGACGATCCGGTCGAGATTGCCCTCGGCATCAAGCACCAGACGGCCATAGGCAGCCGGCTCGGCCGGTTCGAAGCCGAGCACAGCAACCGCAGCGCCGCCCTCCAGCGCCGCAAATACGCGCTCCACAGTCTCCGGCTTGATCAGCGGTGTGTCGGCATAAAGGACGATGGCATTGCCCTGGAAGTTTTCGAGCGCTTCGCGAGCGGCGAGCACGGCATGGCCCGTCCCCAGCGGCGGATCCTGCAAGGCCGTGGCTGAGCCGAGTGCCTCGGCCGCATCGCGCACCGCCGGCGAGTGGGCGCCATAAACCGTCACCATTCGCGCGGCATCGCTTCGTATGGCCAGATCAATCGCCCAGTCGAGCATCGGCCGCCCGCCAACGCCGTGCAGCACCTTGACCGTCTTGGACTTCATGCGCGTGCCTTGTCCGGCAGCCAGAATGACTGCGGCGCGGGATCGTGACATGGGGCTATCCTCTCGGACCAAGGGCGTGTTGGACATGTGTCAGGGCGCTATAGCCTATCGTGCGATAGCGCGTAACCATACAGCGTCGCAATCGCCAGTCCCAAAGAGCAAAATCACATGCCTCAGCCCCTCGACACCGACCTGTTCGCCCGCGCCTCGATCGCCTTCGATCTCGACGGCACGCTGATCGATACGGCGCCCGACCTGGTCCGCGCCCTCAACGCGACCATTGAGCCGGACGGGCTGTCGTCGGTTCCTGTGCACGAGCTGCGAGCCCTGGTCGGACGCGGCGCCCAAGCGCTGCTGGAACGGGCCTATGCGCAGCAGGGCCGGACACTCTCGCCAGAGGCGGCGCCGGAACTGGTGGCGCGTTTCATCGAGATCTACCAGGCCGATATCGCCGCTGACAGCCGCCTCTTTCCGAATGTGGAGGCGACGCTGGCGCGGCTACAGCGGGCCGGCGCCACCCTGTCGGTGTGCACAAACAAGCCGTCAGGCCTGTCAGATTTGTTGATCGGGACGTTCAAGTTGACGGATTATTTTGCCCGCATTGTCGGGCCGGACCGAACCACGGCGAAAAAGCCTGCCGCCGATCATGTCTTCACCGCACTCGGCTCTGGCTATTCGCGCGCCGCGATGGTGGGCGACAGCGCGCCGGATGTCGGTGCCGCACAAGCCGCCGGTGTCCCGTGCATTGTGATGAGCTATGGTTACAGCGAAGCACCGGCCGGCTCGCTGGGAGCCGACCGGTTGCTGCATGATTTCAGTGATATTCCGGGGGCGCTCGCCGAAATCTGGCGAACGTAATTTTGATCAGGCGGAGCGACGCTCGCGACCGACATCATTGGCAGGCCGGGTCGGCATGCCATTGACCAGGTTCGACCGCACATCGGTGCGGGCAGAACGCATGGCCGGCATGAAGCCTGCTTCGACGAGATCGACATTGACGTCGTAGCCACGCTCAGCCCAGTAAGCTTCAATACGCGCTTTGAGACGGCGCGCGCCTTCCGGCGTGCACAGATCGTTATTCATGAACAATACCTCCAATACGACCGAAGCTTCCCTCGGCCGGGAATTGCGTCCAATCTGATGATAATAGTCGCCGGCGCACTGGATGCGCTTCCGGTTCGGGAGGGCTGATATAGGGCTGATGCTTGCCTGACGAGGTAAAATTAGTGTGGCAAGTTGTCGCACTAGGGTTTTTGAGCAGGTGCAGATCAGCGTGCAGGCAGAGTTGACCACCTGTAACCACGTGCTTATACGAGCGCTTTCCGGGATACCGGGCGATTAGCTCAGCGGGAGAGCACCTCGTTCACACCGAGGGGGTCACTGGTTCAATCCCAGTATCGCCCACCATTTCCTTCCAAAAATATGAAGATGCCGAATCAGCACGGGCACCCGCGTCGCGGGAAATTTCGCGCCCGATTCAAGTTTGAGTCGAGTGTTGTCGCGCAGGTCGGGGCGCTGCGCGCGCCGAAATCACAATTCTGCCCGATCCAATTTTTCCCCGGACACGCGAAAAAATTTTCTGAGATCGCGATCGAGGCGGCCCAACCGACCCGAACCTCGTCAGAACGGGAACTGAGCGTGCGCCAGGAGGCCAACTGCGATTGATTGGGGTTACGCCCCCAAAACACCGCCCAACGCCCGTCTGAAGCTCACATGCGACCACCCCCGCCATGCGGCGAGGGTGGCCTGTAATCAGCTCGGGATTATGCGAGACGTTCGGTCGGTTCGGCTCAGGCGAGCTTCGCGACTTTGGCGAGGCGCAACTCTTCGATCCGGTTGCGGGCGATCTCGTCGGCGACCAGATTGGACGGGCGGCCTTCCTTGTCGGCCTGGTCGAGAATCTCGCCCAGGGTCTTTTCGAGACCGGCCAGCTTGCCCTGGACCCAGGCGGGGTCGAAATCGCCGGCGATCTCGCCCATCACATTGATGATACCGCCCGCATTGAGCACGTAATCCGGCGCATAAATCATGCCACGCTTCATCAGCTCAGCGCCCATTTCGCGGGTTGCGAGCTGGTTGTTTGCGGCACCGGCAATGATCTTCGCCTTGATGCGACCAACCGTCTCCGGATTGATCACCGCGCCAAGGGCGCAGGGGGCAAACACGTCGACATCCTGGTCGTAAATCTCGTCGAGCCCGACAATCGTCGCACCATACTCGGCCTTAAGACGCTCAAGCCCCTCAACATTGATATCGGTGACGATCAGCTTGGCGCCGGCTTTGGCCAAATGTCCGCTAAGATAGGAGCCGACATGGCCGGCAGCGCCCTGGATCGCGACGGTCACGCCGGACAGGTCGGTTTTGCCGAGGCCACGTTCAATGCAGACCTTCATGCCGCGGAACACGCCCTCGGCGGTCACTGGCGATGGATCACCCGAAGCATCCTTGCCCTCCGGCAGGCCAACCACATGCTTGGTGAAACGGCGCACGGCCATCATGTCGGCCGGGCTGACCCCGACGTCCTCGGCGCTGATATAGGCGCCATTCAGGCTCTCGACAGCACGACCGAAAGCTTCAAACAGAGCCACGCGGTCGAAATTGCCGGCCGGCTTCATGATCACGCTCTTACCGCCGCCGATAGGCAGGCCGGCCATGATATTCTTGTAGCTCATGCCTTGGGACAGGCGCAGCGCGTCGTTCAGCGCCTCGGTCGAGCTGGGATAGGTCCACATGCGGCAACCGCCGCAGGCCGGACCGCTGGCAGTGGAGTGAACGCCGATAATAGCTTTCAAACCTGTCTGCTCGTCAGTGGCGAACAGGACTTTCTCGTGATTGTCAAAAGACGGGTTCTCGAAGACACTCATGAAGCGCAGACCCTTTTTCCGTGGGCGCAGCTTGATCGCTGCAAAATTCGGCGCCGGGATACCCTTTCGCACCGCCAGATACAAGCGCGTGAAAACACCGCGATATGAGCTTACAGTAACAATTCTTTTATGCGGCAGCGCAGCAATGGGAGAATTTTTGCCGCAAACCAGGGGTTTTTGCGCAACCAGGCACTATTCCGCCAAGACGGGTGCGGTAGGGGGAGATAATCTGGCCCGAAGCTGGCAGCATCGCGCACTGTATCGGTCATGGTTTTTCGCATCTGCGAACCAAGATAAAAGCGTTGAGCGTACATCCCGACGAGCAAGGTGAGCCTCACCTTGCCCAATTGCTCGGTCAGTTTTCGCTGCCAAAGCGGGGCGCATTCCTTGCGTGGTGGCAGATCCGACCCCGCCGCATCGAGGCCGGGAAAGCAAAAGCCCATCGGCACGATGGCGATTTTGGCGGCGTCGTAGAACTCCGCCTCATCAACCCCCATCCAGTCACGCAACCGGTCGCCGGACGGGTCGGTAAACGGCCGGCCCGAGGCATGCACACGCGTGCCCGGCGCTTGGCCGACGATCAGAATCTTGGCGCTGGAGGACGCCTGCACAATCGGGCGCGGCTCATGCGGCATGAAGGGCGCGCAGACACGGCAGGCCCGGATGTCGCTCAGAAGTTGATCGAAATCAGACCCGGCCAATCCGATAGACCCCTTTGAAGGTCTCGGCATCTGTCACTGGCTTACCCTTGCGCAAGATCGCCACTTGGCCCTTTTGCATCAAGCGGATCGCGGCCTGGCGGACATGGCCGAAGCGCTTGTGCCAATTGTCCGGATCGGCGGCGCGCGCGACATCCTCCGGGGCGATGGAACGCCCCTCGGGAGCGGCTTTCACCAATTGCAGGATAACGGCTTCGATTGGGTCGTCGGATGATGTATCGGTCATGGGCGATATCTATTCCAGCTTGCCCCGCGTTACCAGAGGCTGCCATGCGCCGCGATCACCGCCCCTATTGGATGCACCGGCTCTGGGAGCGTTATGAGAACGCCTGGACGCGGCATTTCCTGGAACCGCATTTCGAGGCCCTAGGCAGCGATCCGAAGATCGTACGGCCTTGGCATGTCGAAGTTTTCGGTCCGAACATTGAGGCTGGCGACAAGCTGCACATCGTCGCCAGCGCTGCCGATCCGGTCCGCCTCACCGTCTGGTCACCGCAGGACCAGCAAGGCCGCATCACGATTGGTGACGGTGTTTTCATGGCCGGTGGCACCCGGCTATTGGCGGCCGGTTCAATCGAGATCGGCGATGCCTGCCTGATTGCCCGCGAAGCCGTGATCACCGATTGCGACTGGCATTCCCTCTATGACCGCGTCGACCCGGCTCCGCCCTCCAAACCCGTCAAGCTGGGCAAGAATGTCTGGATCGGCGATGGCGCCTTCATCGGCAAAGGTGTGACAATCGGCGACCACGCCGTGATCGGTGCCCGCGCGGTCATCACCAAGGATGTCGACGCGTATGCGGTGATGGTCGGCAATCCGGCACGCCTCGTCAAACGCCTCGATCCCGACCTGCCGATGAAGACAAGGCTCGACCTGCTGGGCGATCTCGCCGGCCTCGAAACCTTCATGGAAAACGCTTATCGCGACGCGTTAAAGGACAATTCGACCACCGGCTGGCTGAGCTCAAAATTCTGGCCCCGACGCGGCGACTAATTACCGAACAGGCTCATCGGGAAGACGCCAATTGCGGCACCGGTCATCAAGGTCGCCAGCGTGCCGGAGATCAGTGCCTTGGGCGCCAGGGTGAGGATGTCCTCGCGCCGTGTTGGTGCAATGGCCACCAGGCCACCGGTCAATATCCCGACACTGGCGAAATTGGCGAAGCCGCACAGGGCATAGGTCATGATCAGGTTGGAGCGCGGGCTGAGCGCATCGCCCAGCCGCGCCAATTGGTCATAGGCATAGACTTCGTTCAGCGCCGTCTTCAACCCCATCAAGGAACCAGCAGTCGTCGCCTCGCGCCAGGGAATGCCGGCCAGCCAGACGATGGGCGCAAACAGCCAGCCCAGGATGCGGTTGGCGCTGAGCGGTTCGCCGAACACGTCCGGCAGCAATCCCAGCAGGACATTGGCCAGCGCCACCAGAGCGGTGAAGACCAGAAGCATAAAAATGATGTTGAAATAGAGCCGCATCCCGTCGGAGACGCCGGTCGTCAATGCATCCATCGAGGAATTGTAGATCGGCGCAGGAATTCGCTCCTTCTCCGCCGCTTTTTCCAACGCTGCCGCATCGGGGTCGGCCGGCATCATCAGCCGCGCCAGCAGCACCGCCGCTGGCACCGAAATCAGTGAGGCGGTGAAGATATGCCCGGCTGCATTCTCGATCACGCCGGTCAGCTGACTGACATAAAGCGCCATCACCGAGCCGGCGACGGTGGCAAAGCCGACCGTCATGATCAGGAAGAGGTCCGGCTTGCTCATCTCAGGCAAGCGTGGCCGGATTAGAACCGGGCTTTCCGTCATGCCGAGAAAAATGTTCGCCGCAGCACCGAGGCTGGCAGCACCCGACAGGTTGAGCAGACGGCGAAACGCATAAGCAAAACCTTTCACCAAGAGTTCGAGAATGCGCCAGCGCCACAACAGGGCCGAGAGCGCCGACAGCACGATCACCATCGGTAGCGCCTGGAAGGCAAACAGGAAGAGGCTGCCGCCCTCCGGATCAACGAGGAATGGTGAAGGCGCACCCGACAGATAGCCGAACACGAATTGCGCGCCCTCATTGGTCACCTCCTGCAGCACCACGACGACACCCGTCAGCGATTGCAGGAAGGCCCGAAACGGCGCGACCGAGTAGAGCAGCCAGGCGATCAGCAATTGCAAGCTGATCGCACCGAGCAGCAACATGACGGGAAAGCGCTTGCGCGGCCCCATGGCCCAAGCCAAGCCCGCGAAAATGAACAGGCCCGCAAAACTGCGCAATTGCAGCGTCATGTCTTCCATATCGTCCCCCCCGGAAAAGCGCTGCGGCACCCTATTCCGCCCGCCCGCGCAGCTGCAAGCACTTGCCTCAACGCCCACAGCGCGAAATGCTGGCGCCCATGAGCCCTGCCCCGATCAAAACGCCTTGTGTCAAAGTCTGCTTCGTCGATCCGGCGGATGGGATTTGCGTCGGTTGTTTCCGGACCATGGACGAGCTCGGCCTGTGGACGAAATATTCCGACGCCGAGCGCGAGGCGATCTTGGCCGCTCTGCCCCGGCGCGAAGCGGCCTATGCCGACCGCCACAGCCGCGCAAAGGGCTCCAAGTCTTGAAGCGCTGGTTGCCCCATCTTGCTCTGGCCGCCTTGGTCACGGCCGCCGTGCTGCTGGCGATGCGCTATGCTGCGCCGGGCAGTCTCGGCCAGGGTGATACGGCCATGCGTCTGGTGCAGGCGGTCGGCCTCGTCGTGCTGATCTCCGGCGGGCTCGTCAGCGCCATCGCGACACGCCCCGGCCACGCCATACGCGACCTCGCCATCTGGATCGGCATCGGCATGGTTTTGCTGGCCGGCTATTCCCTGCGCGAGGATTTCGCGACAATTGGTGCACGGATGGCCGGCAATCTCGTCCCCGCACGAGCCCAAGGCGAGACCGGCGGTGCCCAAACGATCCGCCGCAATGCCGACGGGCATTTCTACATTGTCGCGGAAATCGATGGTCGCCCGGTCCTGTTCCTTGTGGACACCGGCGCCTCGACGGTCGCGCTGAACCGCGCCGATGCCGAACGCGCCGGCATCGACACCGCCGCCTTGCGCTTCAACCAGCCGGTCCAGACAGCGGCCGGGACATCCTCGGCGGCCGGCGTGCGCTTGCGCTCGCTGCGGCTCGGCGATCTTGAACTGAGTGATGTCGATGCGATGGTGATGATTGACGGCTCGCAATCCCTGTTGGGGATGTCGGCGCTCAATCGCCTGTCGGGCGTCGAAATTCGCGGCGACGAGCTGGTGCTGCGGCCCTAGACTACCCGCCCAGCACGGCTTCCTTCAGCAGCATGCCGCCGACAACCACCAGGCCGATCGCGAAGGCTCGCTTCAGCGTCGCCGCCGGCAGATCATGAGCCAGCCGCGCCCCGATCGGTGCAACGAAGAAGGCCGATCCCGCGAGCAGGAAAAAGGCGGGCAGATTCACATAGCCCAGCGAATAAGGCACGATGTTGGAGCCCCAGCCATTGGCGATATAGCCGATCGCGCCCGGCAGACCGATGGCGACACCAAAACCGGCTGCCGTCGCGACCGCCTTATGGATCGACTTGCCGCACAACGTCATCAGGGTAACGCCGAACACGCCGCCGCCAATCCCCATCATCGCCGACATGATGCCGATCAGTCCGGCCAACCCGACCCGGGCCGCGCCACCGGGCAGATCATCGCGCAGCTTCCAGTCGAGACGTCCGAAGAAGAATTGCACTGACAGCAACAGCGCCATGCCGCCGAACAGGCCCGTCAACACCCGTCCGGGGACATGGTTTGCGATCACCGAGCCGAGCAGCGTGCCGGCGACGATCCACGGTCCCCAGCTGCGCAACACCTGAAAATCCACCGCGCCATGCTTGGCATGGGCTGCGACGCTGCGCATTGAGGTCGCGACGATCACGGACAGTGAGGTGCCGACCGCGACATGCATCAGCTTGTCGTCCTGATAGCCCAGCGCCGAGAGGGCGAAATACATCGCCGGCACCATGACGACGCCGCCGCCAATCCCGAACAGACCCGCCACGAGGCCCGCGAAAGCACCGGTTACCGCCATGGCTGCGACGAGCAAAAGGATATCCGTCATCACGCAGCCTCATCCTGGTGCGGGACAGCGGCGCTAGCCTCGTCGAGCACGTCGAGGTCAGCGCCGGGGCGCCCAGCCTTCTCCGACAGGATGCGCCGCCATTGCCGCGCCCCTGGCAAGCCCTGAAACAGGCCCAGCACGTGCCGGGTCATGGAGTGGAGCGACACGCCCTCGTCCAGCCGGGCCTGCATATAAGGGTAATAGGCGAGCAAGGCGTCGTGACGGGTGGCGACCGGATCACTGGCATCAAAAACCCGCGAATCGACCCGCGCCAAAACCCAAGGGTCGTGATAGGCCGCGCGGCCGATCATCGCCCCATCCAGTCCGTCACTCTCGGCAAGCGCTTGGTCGAGCGTTTCGAGCCCACCATTGAGGATAATCTCAAGGTCGGGCCGGCGCTGCTTCAGACGGCGTACCAGACCATAATCGAGCGGCGGGACGGTGCGGTTCTCTTTCGGGCTCAGGCCCTTGAGCCAGGCTTTGCGGGCGTGGACGGCAAAACTCGTCACCCCGGCCGCAGCCACCACATCGACAAAGTCAAACAAAGCCGTCTGCGGATCCTGATCATCAACACCGATCCGACACTTGACCGTCACCGGAATTGCGACAGCGTCCTGCATCGCCTTGACGCAATCGGCGACCAAGGCCGGCTCTTGCATCAGGCAGGCACCGAACCGTCCAGACTGCACCCGGTCTGACGGACAACCAATATTCAGATTGATCTCGGCATAACCAAAATCAGCCCCGATCCGTGCCGCCCGGACCAAATCCGTCGGCTCCGAGCCGCCAAGCTGCAGCGCGACCGGATGCTCAACCGGATCGAAGCCGATAATCCGCTCCGGATCGCCATGGATCAGCGCCTTGTCGACGGCCATCTCCGTGTACAGCAAGGCATGCCGACTGAGGACACGGTGAAACGCCCGGCAATGCCGGTCAGTCCAGTCCATCATCGGTGCCACACTGAGGCGGCGATCAGGAATTCGATCAAGGCTCATGCCGCCACATAGCGCGCAGCCGCCCGGACGGCAATTTATGTCCGCTGCCCCGCCGACAACCGCTCAAATGCCACCGATCAGATTTACACCGTTTCAACCCGGATGTGCTTGATTGAACCGTCTGGAGGGACGCATGGCGAAAGCACTCTTTCACAAGCATCAACGCGTTTACGTCGCGCCAGTCGGCACTTGGGCGATTGTCGAGCACGTGAAACCCCATTGGGTGAAGGATGTCGAGGAACCGGTCCGGATCTATTATGATTGCGGATTGGGGCGCGATTTCACCACCCATGAGCTGGCAGCGGAACAGGTCGATAGCGTCGAAGTTGGCAATTGGCGCGTGCTACGGGCAAAAAACAAATGGCAGTCCGTTGAAGAATGCAGCCGGCACCCCTTCCCCGGAACCTTCCCTGTCGTCGTGACCGATCCCAAGGATTGGGGCGGCTGGCGCGTGCCCGCGGCAGAATATGACCGCGACCCGTCCCGGATCGAAGCCCAAGCCCGTCTACTCACCCACAGTCCGAGCCTGCTCGAACTGGCCGAGAAATTGGTCCAGCTGGCATCGGATGAGAGCGAGCTGCCAGAATCTGTGACGACATTGGCGCGCCGGGCCAGCGAAATCGTCCGCGAAATCGGAACCAAGCCCGAAGCTGCCACCACAGCTCACACCGTCCGCGCAGCCTGAACACGCGGCAAGCCTTAACGCGACCCTAACGATTTTGTTACAAGTCTGAACCAAGCTCATTTGGAACCAGTCTTGACATGTCGCTGATCGAACAACGAAACAGGTTTCTTTCCTTCGCCTTCGCGGCGGCGGATGTTCTGATCGAGACGGACTTGGAGGGGCTGACCTGTTATGCCGCCGGCGCAACGGCCACACTCGGCGAGCCCTCCATCGAAACAGTCGGAATCAACTTCGCTCAACGGCTTGACCGAACGTCCCGCCCGATCGTAACCGCATTGATGCGGGGCCTGAAACCGGGCCGTCGTGTCGGGCCGGTAAGGGTCGCGGTTGGTGGCCGGGAAGTGCAATTGAGCGCCTGGCTGCTGGGCGACGACGAGAAGATACGCTGGACGATGTCCTACGCAGCGTTGACTGCCCCGGCCGAGTTGGACCCACAAGCCTTTGCCCGTAACGCACAAAACGCCATTACCACGGCGCGCAAGTCTGGCGCCCCGATGGTGATGTCCGTGCTTCAGATCGACGGAATTGAGGATATCGACCGGCTGATCGGTGCTCAGCGCGCCGGCATGCTGCGTCAGGCCATCGCCGCTGAATGCTCGATCACGGTCAGCGACGACGGCGTCGCCAAACAGGTCGACGCGGCTCGGACCGCCCTGATTCACCCGGCTTCAGCCGATCTGAAATCCCTGCGCACCGATATCGAGGACTTGCTGCACGATAACGCGCTCAAGAATACGCGAGTCCGCATCGATTCCATCCCTGACGCGCCGGAACTTGAACCCGAAATTGCCATCCAGGCCTTCCTGCACGCCGTCAACATGGCCGCCGACAGCGCCAATGTCCTCGACGTTCAGAGCCTGCAAAAAGTTGCCGCCGAGATGATGGAGGAAACGCGCAAGCGGATGAATGAGATCCGGGCGACCATCGCCGGCCGCGTCATTGAGCCGCATGCGCAGCCCATCGTCAATCTGGAGACCGGCAAGATCGAGCATTACGAGCTCTTGCTCCGCCTGCCCGGCGGCCAGCCCGTATCCGAAAGTGTCGACTTCGCAGAGAGCACCGGTCTGATCTATGAAATTGATATGGCAATGGTCGAGATCGGCGCCAATTTTCTGCGTGACGACTTCGACCGCCCGGCTCTCGCCGTCAACCTCTCCGGCAAATCACTGGAAAACCCGGCCTGGGGTAAGAAATTCCTGCAGGTGCTGGCCGATTTACGGATCGACCGCAGCCGTCTCCGGTTCGAACTGACCGAGACCGCGACGGTCAGAAACGTCAAGGCCGCCAACGCCGTCATCCAGAAAATCCGAGAACGGGGCCACAAGGTCTGCCTCGACGACTTTGGCGCCGGGGCCGCCGGTTTCCAGTATCTGCGGGACTTCCCGGCCGATATCGTCAAGATCGACGGCTCTTATGTTCGCCAGCCGCAACTGGGCGAACGCGACCTGGCCATCCTCAAGGGCATGGTCTCACTATGCCGCGAGCTCAAGGTCGATACGGTGGCTGAGATGATCGAAACCGAACAGCGTGCCAAGCAAATGCTGGCCCTCGGTGTCATCTACGGCCAGGGTTACTATTTCGGTAAGCCTATTCCGCTTAAGGTGCTCACTGACCCAAGACGGAAGCCTTCACGCGCTGCCTGACACGATTATAGGTAGATCATGGCCGTTGATCTGAGCCGACTAAAAGTTCTCATTGTTGATGATAACAGCTATATGCTGACCATTCTGCGTACCCTGATGCACGGGTTCGGGATCAAGACGATCTATGAATCGCGTGATCCCGCTGAAGCTTTCGATACTGTGCGCTCGGACGCCGTCGATCTCATCGTCACCGATTATCAAATGGACATCCTTGACGGGCTCGACTTCGTACGTTTGGTCCGCACTGCCGACGACAGTCCCAACCCGCTGATCCCGATCATCATGCTGAGCGCTTATTCGGAGCGAAGCCGGGTGCAGAGAGCGCGCGATGCCGGCGTCACCGAATTCTGCTGCAAGCCGATCACCGCCCGCGATATGTTCGCCAAAATCGTCTCGGTGGTTAACACACCGCGGCCCTTCATTCGCAACAAATCATATTTTGGGCCCGATCGGCGGCGCCAAGGGCCCGAGGAGCGCGTCTACCATGGCGAAGAACGTCGCGCCGGAGCCAAAGCCGCTGCCGCTGCCGACGAAGGCGCTGACAAGGGAAGCGTGGACGCGGCGTGAATGCCCGTACGCAATGGATCGGCAGTCGACAGGACTGGCGAACGCACCGTAGTTTAGCGCCATGAATCAGGACGCCCCTCGCATCCGGCCCCTCCCCGACGAGGCAGGCCCCGCCCGCTCGGCCGCGCCATCGCGACCGGCACGCGCGCCGAAGGCAGGGCGCAGCAGCGGTGCGACCTGGATTATCCTGGCCATGATATTGTTTTCGCTCGCGTATGGCGGAATACTTCTAGTCAAGATTCAACAAGAGCGTGACGCCCTCATCATCGAGGCCGAACGCTCCCAAGCCAATGCCGCCGGCTATCTCGCCGAACGCGTCACCGGTCGGCTGGCCGAAGCGCGCTACGCCCTGTCCTTCGCGAGCGCCGATTTGCGCAATACGCCGCTACAGGACATCGAGCGCGTTGCCCGCGCCCGGCTCGCCACCCTGAATGAATCCGAACTGATTGCCGAGCTTGCCCTTCTGCTGCCCGACGGCCGCATGCTCGCCTCTGGTGAGCCCGACATCGAGCTGCGCGAGGCCGCAGGCATCGCGCTCGACGCCTCTTCCGGCTTCACCACCGAAATTACAGATGACGGCCACGCCTATCTGGTATTGGCGGTGCCGACCCAGTTAAGCGATGGCACGGTCGGTGCCTTTGTCGCCCGTCTGCCAGCCCTCGCAGTTCTGCCCGATTGGGGCGCAGAGCGCGTCGTCGCGCTCGCTGATGGCGAGGGCCACATGCTCGCCATCCGGCCACAAATCACCGGCGCGCGGCCCGGCACGTCGCTGGCCCAGCGCTTCGGCCTGACCCAGGACTTCATCCAGCAGCTCGCGACAGGTGGTGGCGGGGCCAGCTCGCAGGCGCATTTCGGCGAAGAGCAGGTGACATTCGCCGTGGCACCGATTTCCGGGACCGATCTGCACGTCTATGCGCTTGGCGCGATGCGCATCAACCAGAATGCCTGGTATCGCACCATTTCTTTCTACGGGTTGATGTTCATCGCCCCGATCTTTGTCGCCATGGGTCTGAGCGCTCTCGTTTTCATGCAAATGGGCCGGCTTCGCTCGACGCGGCAGCTATTGGCCGACAATGAACAGCGTTTCCGCTTTGCCATCGAAGGCGCACGCTGCGGCGTCTGGGACTGGAATCCGGATGATGACACCGTGTTTGTCACCGACTCGTTGGCACGCATTCTCGGCATCGGTGATGCGATGCAGTGCAGCGGAGCCGAATTCCTCAAATTGTTCAGCCGCTCCGACCGTGAGAAGCTGCGCGCCGCGATGCGTGGTGCACCAACGGGCGGCGAGGTTGATCTTGAAGTCCTCGCGGCGTCAGCCCCGGTCTGGCTGCAAATGCGCGGCGGCATTCTCAACGATGCCGGCGACGCCACCACGGCCCGTATTGTCGGCGTCGCGATCGACGTCACCGACCGCAAGGGCGCCCAAGCCCGCGTGGTTGCCGCCGAATCGCGTCTGCGCGCAGCACTCGAATCGATGACCGAATCTTTCGTGCTGTGGGATTCGCGCCAACGCCTGGTGCTCTGGAATCGCAAATTCCGCGACCTGTTCAACTTCTCCGACGGACGGCTGAAACCAGGGATGAGCTACGGCGCCGTCGAGCAGGCTGCCGCGCGCGCCATCAAGGCGGTTCATGGCGATGCCGACGGCACCGAGACCTATGAGATCGAGCTCGCCGACGGGCGCTGGCTGCACTATTCCGAGCGAGCGACCGCCGATGGCGGCCTGGTCAGCGTTGGTGCCGACATTACCGACCTCAAGCATCACGAAGCGGCCCTGACGGAGAACGAAGCCCAGTTGCGCAAGACCGTCGACGACGTCAAACGCAGCCAGGCCCGGATCGCCGATCTCGCCAAAAAATATGAAGAAGAAAAGATTCGCGCCGAGGAAGCCAATCGCTCGAAGAGTGAATTTCTTGCCAATATGAGCCATGAATTGCGCACGCCGCTGAATGCGATCAACGGCTTCTCGGAGATCATGTTGCGCGAAATGTTCGGACCGATCGGCGACAAGCGCTATGTCGGCTACATGAAGGACATTCTCGGCTCAGGCCAACACCTGCTCGAATTGATCAATGACATCCTCGACATGTCGAAGATCGAGGCCGGCAAGATGCAACTCCAGACCGAGCCGACCGATGCCGCCGATCTGGTCGAGCAGTGCGTCCGTATCGTGCGTGGCCGTGCCGAGGAAAAACAACTTCGCCTCCACGCCGATGTTTCCGATCTGCCGGAGATCGAAGTCGATCCGCGCGCCTTCAAACAGGTGATGATCAACCTGGTCTCCAATGCCGTGAAATTCACCCCGGAAGGCGGGCGCGTCACAATTCGCGGCTTCATGTCAGGTCTCGGCGTCGCCTTCCAGGTCTCCGATACCGGCATCGGCATTGCGACCGAGGATCTGCCACGACTGGGGCGTCCATTCGAACAGATCGAGAGTCAGCACTCCAAGAGCCATCAGGGCTCCGGCCTTGGACTGGCGCTGTCAAAATCGCTGATCGAACTGCATGGCGGCACGCTGTCGATCGATTCCAAGCTTGGTGAGGGCACGACCGTCAGCTTCGTGCTGCCGATCAGCCAGGATCAACCAATCCGGTCCGGTGGCGGCGTCGCGGTCGCTGACGCACTGGAGACGCTGGCCGCTATCGACGAGGGCGGCAACGACGCCATGCTCGAATATGAAGACGAATTCGTCGATGCGCCGATGCCATCGCGGCAAACCGCCGGCGAATAGGCGCGCCGCGCCAAACGTTCAACAAGCTTAACGACGTTCCGGCCCCTCGGGGCCATCTGGCCGTTCGTGTCGGGCGCCATCATGACGACGCCGCGAATCCGGCCCGCGTCTGCCGCGGTAGGACTCAACCCGGCCCGCCTCCAACGCCGCCGCACGAACCTCAGGGTCGAGGTCGGCGATGACCTCGATCAGCGAGGCTTCCATCTGCGTCTCGAAGCCGAGGCGAATCTCGCGCACACGTCCGAGCGCCGCCTGCGCCGCTACCGCATCAAAAGGCTCGGCCGCGAGAACGGCATCAGCCTGCTGATGCGCCTCATAGGCCTGGCGCCCAAGCCCTCGCATTGTTTCCATATTCTGGTGCAGGCGCCGTTCAGCGATTTCGCGTTCCGCCTCGGGCAGAGCCGCAAGGAAGCCGCGGACATCAAAACCCGACATCGGCCCGCTGCGTGGCGGCCCCGGTCGAGGGCCATCCTCATGCGCAACGCGCCAGGATGGGCCATCAGCGTTTTTGTGCAGCACAAAACCAATCAGCGCGCCGTTGGCGAGTACGGAGACCAGCAGGGCGGCAATCCAGGGGGTTGGCGATCTCATGCGTCTACTCCAAGCCAATCCACCCAGTCCTGGTCCAGACCGGTGAAAGCATCAGCATAATAGGTTTCGACATCGTCGGTGGGCGCCATTAAGGCGCCGCTGGAAAAGCCGAGCATGACACCGACAATCAGCGCCGCAGCGGCGGCAGCGGCAGGCGCGCGCCAATTCCAGACCGGCAGTTGTTCCAGCGAGCGCAGGATGCGGCGTTCGAGCAATTCACTGGCTGGCCGTTCGGCTGGCCCCAACAACTCGTCCAGCCCGGCCTCAAGCGCCAGAGCCGCGGCGAGCCGTTCACGATTGGCCGCTGCATACGCCTGCGCCGCATCGCGCTCAGCCGCGGGCCAGCGCTCGGTATTGGCGCCATAGGCACTCAAAATCTGCTGAAATCGTTCTTCGGTCATGGCTCTATACCTGTTTGCGCTGCCGGGACGCCCTGATAGCCCGACATCAATTCTGCGGCTTCCCCGATCAGGATCGATCTCAGATTCCGCCGTCCCCGCGCGAGCAGGGATTCGAGGGCATCGACACTGACCGACAAGATGTCAGCCGCATCGATATTGCTCATTTCCTGGAAATGCACGAGTTCCATCGCCTGCCTTTGCCGTTCGGGCAATTGGACCATGGCGTCGGCAACCCGGTTTTCCGTCTCTGTGCGAACCAGAACGCTCTCCTGATCCGGCGCCGGGTCCGGCCGGTCGGGCAGGATCTCCGGCATGACTTCGCGCTGCTTGCGGCGGCGGTCATGGCAGAGATTGATCGCGATCCGGCTCATCCAGGTCGAAACCTGGGCCCGACCGGGCTGCCAGCGATCCGCCGCATTCCAGACCCGGATAAAAGTCTCCTGGGCAATGTCTTCGGCCGCGGCGGCGTCACCGAGCATGCGGTGCGCCAAGCCGACAATGCGTGGTAGGCGTCGATGCATCAATAGCCGGGCGGCGGCACGGTCGCCTTCGGCGATCCGTGCCATGAGGGCCTCGTCGGTCTCTCCACCCGTCATGTCTAACGCCATGTTGCGGGTGCGGAAGGCCGCCGGATCGTTGCCGATCCGGACTTCATTTGCCATTCCGCGCCCGTCAAACATGGCAAAGACACTAGTTACGCCACCAGCGACGGCGATCATGGCGCTGCTCGACTGATGCGTCCAGCTCTGCCGGCGTGATCACGCCATCGCTGTCCTGGTCGAGCCGTGCAAAGCCGGGGTGCTCGACGCCGAGGAATTCGGCGCGCGAGACCCGATTATCGCCATCGGCATCGGCCCGCTGCATCCCAGGTTCGGCATCCGGGCCGCGCCGTTCGGCGTCTGGACCGCGACGTTCACCGCCACGGCGATGGTCGGCGCGCCGGCCTTCGCGTTCTGGCCGGTCGGCCTGCTCCGGGTTCGCTTCGCGCATGGCGCGCATGCGTTGATGGACCGGCGATTGATCGGCCTCATCGAGATAGCCATCGCCATTGCGGTCCATCCAGTCGAACATTTCGCCCTGCAGCGCATCCAGTTCGGCGCGGGTGATCGAATTATCGCCATTGGCGTCGGCCACGCGCAGCATCATCATGCCGTGCTCCATGCCACCGCCCGAACCACCGTGACGACCAGGGCCGTCATGACCGCGACCAGGCTGTGCCTGGGCTGCGGTTCCAGCCAGCATCATCGCCGAGCCGGCCAGCAATGTGATGAGAATTGAGTTTTTCATGGGTAAAATCCTGTTTGTCAGCGTCCTCGCATGCCCCTTCAACGCAATGAGCAGGAAAATCCGTCGCGGACCGGTCAGCGCGCGTGCAAATAGTGATGGAATAGCGCCCTGACTTTCAAACAGCGAACATCAAGCTGCGCCCGCAGCTGATCCATATCGTCAGCGCCAGCCAGCGACAGCAGCAATGTCGTGAAGCCCGAACTCGCCCCCGCCGGATCAAAGCCGGTGCCGTGCGCCGCGCGCAGCAATTGGGCGATGCCGAGATAGAGATGCACGCTCTCACTGAGAAAGGCGGCATCCTTGGCCGTCACCGCACCGGCCTGCGACAGGGTCGCGAAGGCCAAGGTCGTGGAATTGCGCACCGGATGACCGTCAGCGGCGGTGATGAGCTGCAGGGTTTGGGCGATGAATTCGATGTCCTGGAGACCACCGGTCCGGCTCTTGATCTCCCACTCATTGCGCGCCGGCTTGGCGGTTTCGAGACGCTCACGCATCTCACGTGCATCGCTCAGCAGGGTCTGGCTCGGGCGCAATTTACACAGCGCCGTTTCGACCGCTACCATCACCGCATCACCGGTCACCGCGTCACCAGCGATCACCCGCGCCCGCGTCAGCGACATCAATTCCCAGGTCCAGGCCTCGTCAAAATAATATTGCGCAAAGCGCGCCAACCTCACGGCCACGGGGCCCGCTTTGCCGGAGGGGCGCAATTGCATGTCGACCTCGTAGAGATCGCCCTCCTCGGTCGGTGCTGCCAGGGCGCTGATCAGGCGCTGGGCGAAGCGGGAAAACCAGGTCTGGGCCCCCTCACCGCCCTCATAGACGATCATCATATCGAGATCGGAATCGGCCGCCAGTTCGCGCCCGCCCAGCTTGCCCATGCCCAGAACAGCATAACCGCCGGGCATCTCGCCCCAGCGCCGCGCGGTTTCGCGTTCCGCCGCCTGCGCCATGCACTCCACGGCCGCATCGGCAATCGAGGAATAGGCAGCGCCAGCGGTTTGCGCATCGGCAGTGCCGCGCAGGATCTGCGCCCCAACCCGAAAGCGCTCCTCGCGGACCAGCCGCCGCGCCGCATTGAGCGCTGATTCATAGCTGTCGCTGGCCGAAACCTGCGCATCGAGCCGATTGCGAAAATCATCCGGCGTATCCTGCGCCAGTGGCACGGAAAAGCGGCTGTCCAGCATCACATCGAGCATGTTGGGCCGCCGGGCCAGATCAGCGGCCATGCGCGGCGCAATCGTCAGGATCTGGATCAGGTCCGCCGCCAGTGCGGGCTCATTCATCAGCAAGGAGAGCGGCTGCACGCCCATCGGCAGATTCTCATAAAATGTCGCAAAGCGGATAAAGGCCGCATCCGGCTCGCCGGTGGCGGCCATGATATCGACCAGTCGCGGGGCGACCTGCGCCAACAGGGTGCGCCCGCGCGGGCTGCGCGCGGCGCGGACCTTGCCGGCGGCCCAGCCATTGAGCCGCTTCCACACCTGTTCGGCCTGCTGAAAGCCAAGCGTTTCCAGCGTCGCCAATGTGTCTGGCGTTGGTTCAACACCGGTCAGGATCAGGGTTCCCGCCTGCGAGGACAACGAGGCGTCATCTTCGAATTGATCAGAGAAATGACCATGGACCCGGCGCAACAAGGCTTCAACGGCGGCGTCAAATGCAGCCAGCGCGCCATAACCTGCCATCGTCGCGACCGCCGCACGGTCTGCATCACGCTGGGGCAGTGTCTGGCTGGCCTCGTCCTGGCGCATCTGGATCCGGTGTTCCCAGGCGCGCAGACAGCGATAATCCTCGCTCAGCGACTGCACAGTCGCTGCATCGACCACACCGCGCGCCTGCAGCGCCGCGAGGGCTTTCAGGGTCGGCGAGACCCGCACGCTGGCATCGCGGCCGCCAAACACCAATTGCGGCACTTGCGCGAAGAACTCGATTTCGCGGATCCCGCCACGCCCAAGCTTGAGATCATGTCCGGCCGGCCGGATTTCACCGCGGCGGCCCACCGTCTGGATCTGGCGTGCAAGGCCGCGAATATCGTCAATGGCGGCAAAATCCAGCGCCCGGCGCCAGATGAAGGGCTGCATGCGGTCCAGATATTCGCGCGCCGCGATGGCATCGCCGGCGCAATGACGTGCCTTGATCCAGGCCGCCCGCTCCCAAGTCTGACCGAAGGACTCGTAGTAATTCAACGCCGCCTCGGTTGAGATCACCACCGGGCTTGAGCCCGGATCGGGGCGCAGCCGCAAATCTGTGCGGAAGACATAGCCGTTAGCGGTGACCTCGTGCAGGCTGCGAACGATGGCCTGGACAAGGCGCGGCAAACGCTTGCGCGGTTCCTCGGACGGCGGCAGCTGCAAAGCTTCAGGGTCAAACAGCGCCACCAGATCGATGTCGGAGGAGTAGTTCAGCTCGCCGGTCCCCATCTTGCCCAGGGCGAACAGGAACAGGCCCGGCAGCGGATTGGCGGTGTCGGCGGGCGCGACCAGCTTGCCTTGCACGGCGGCAAAGCGGACATGCGCCAGCAGAGCGGCCCGCACCGCCGCATCAGCAAAAGCGGTCACCGCACCGGTCACTTGGGCGACGTCCCAGCGTCCGGCCAAATCGGCCAAGGCGACCAGCAGATGCATATCCGCCTTGGCCCGGCGCAAAGCCGCATCGAGGGCGGCGATGTCCGCCGCCGTCTCACCCGCATCCACGACATCGCGGATCGCTTGTTCAAGACGGATCTCAGCGCTTTGGCGGGTGCAGGCCGCAAGCCCCTCGGGCCGGCGTTGGGCGAGCCGGCCCAGATAGGGCGCGGCGGCAAACACGCTGTCGAGAAACGGCCAAGCTTCGGCGAGCGCCGCCTGTACCGGAGCCGGCAGATCGGCCAGTAGATGCCCGCATTGGCCCGGCGCCCAGCCGGGCAAGGGGCGAAGTTCGGCAGCGAGCAGGGGCAAGGTTTCAGACATGGGCTCAAACTGGCGTGATTGTCAGGCGCTGGAAAGCCTTATGCCTTGCTTGACTTCGGTGCGACCGGAAAGCTGAGCGAAGCGCGCAGGCCGGGGCCGTGCCCGCCTTCCACGACGCCCGGCCCCTCCTCGATCAGGAATTTGCCATTGTGGATGTCGGCAATCGCCAGCACCAGCGACAAACCAAGCCCTGACCCGGGCAAGGTGCGCGAGTCGTCGAGCCGGACGAAGCGTTGCGTCACCCGCTCACGGTCAGCCTCGGGAACGCCCGGTCCGGTGTCGGTGACCGAGAACTCGATCCGCCCCTCGGCTGTCTGGCGCAGGCGCAGCGCGACGGCACCGCCGCCGGGTGTGTATTTCACCGCATTGTCGAGCAGATTGGCGAGCGCTTGCGACAATAGCCCGCGATCACCCAGCATCGCCAGACCTTGCTGGACTTCGCTGTCAAACGACAGGCCTTCATCCTCACAGACCGGCTGGTAGAGCTCGGCGAGATCCGTCGCGATATCGGCCGGATCAAGCCGCGCCATGGCGGTCCGGCTTTCACCGGCTTCCAGTCGCGAGAGGCTCAAAATGGCGTTGAAAATGCCGAGCAATTCGTCGGTATCGGCAACAGCGCGTTCGAGCGCCTGCTCACGCGCTTCGATATCGCCTTCATCGCGCAGGGCCTCGTCGAGCCGGTTGCGCATCCGCGTCAATGGGGTGCGCAGGTCATGGGCGATGCTGTCGCCGCTATGTCGCATGCGATGCATCAGCGCCTCGACCCGGTCGAGCATGGAGTTGAAATTCTCGGACAATTCGTCGAGCTCGTCGCCGGTGAAATTGCGCTCGGCGCGGCGTTTGAGATCGCCGGCCTTGACGCTGCGCGCGACGGTATTGATCCCGTCCAACCGCCGGACGAAGCGGCGGCTGACGAAAATCCCGGCCGCCACGCCCAACGCCAGCGCCAGCGCCGAGGCGGCCAGAATGGTGTTGAATATGCGCCGCACGAGGCGGTTTTCCTCGTCGACATCAAGCCCAACAAACAGGCGATAACCGCTGGGCAGGTCGATGATGCGGCCGCGCCCGGCGCGATCATCCTTGTCGGTCTCGGTCGTACCGCCCGCTGGCGGGCGCCGGTAGGTGAATTGCAACCGGCCCTCATCGTCCGCCTGCACGTCGGGCAGGCCGGACAGATTGCCTGACAGTGCGCGCCCGGAAGGATGGACCAGCAGGTAGAGATAATCGGCGCCGCCGCCGACGGTGCGTTGCAGGATATAGCGGTTGATGTCGCGGATGCCGCCGGCCTGGAAGCGCTCCTGCAGGGCCACGACCTCTTCATTGATCGACTCGTCGGCCCGCCGCATCATCATCCCCGCTGACGCCACATAGACGAAAGCGAGAATGACGAAGCTGGACAGGGCGAACAGGCCTGCCGACAGAAGGGTCTGCCGGAAGGCCGTCGTTCTCAGAAAGGCGGCGCCGCGACTATTCACGTCAGATCAGGCCTGCAAGCGATAGCCGGCTCCGCGCACCGTGTGCAGCAAGGCCCGCGGGAACGGCTTGTCGATCTTGGAACGCAGGCGCGAAATATGCACATCGATCACATTGGTCTGGGGGTCGAAATGATAGTCCCAGACCTTCTCGAGCAACATGGTGCGTGTCACCACTTGGCCGGAATGTTTCATCAGAAACTCCAGCAGACGGAATTCACGCGGCTGCAGCAGGATTTCCTCCTCGCTGCGTACCACCTTGCGGGCCAGCAGATCCATTTCCAGATCGCCGACCACAAGGCGGGTTTTGACCGCGTCAGGATCGCGCCGGCGGGCCAGCGCCTCGACCCGCGCCAGAAGCTCGGCGAAGGCATAGGGCTTGACCAGATAATCATCGCCGCCGGCCTTCAGCCCCTCGACGCGGTCATCGACCTCGCCGAGGGCTGACAGGATCAGCACGGGCGTGCGGATATTGTCACCGCGCAGGGCGGCAACCATGGTCAGACCGTCCATGCGCGGCATCATCCGATCGACGACCAGCACGTCATACTCGGCGGCCCGGGCCATCTCCAGCCCGGCTTCACCATCGGGGGCATGATCGGCGACATGGCCGGATTCCCGAAGGCCCTTGCGGATATAATTCGCCGCTTCGCGGTCGTCCTCAACGATCAGAATACGCATGGCAGTCTCCTCCCGACTATTCAGCGTCGCCGAGCTGGAGCGCGATATAGCGCTGCCCGCCCTGCGTCTCGACCAGCAATAAAATGGCGCTGCGATGTCCGCCACGAGCCTCGTTGACCGCGGCTCGCAGAGCGTCGGTAGAGCCGACCACTTCACCGCCAGCCTCAAGAATAATATCGCCGCGCGACAAACCCTTGCGGGCGGCTTCGCCGCCAGGCGTCAACGTTTCGACGACCAGACCGACCGTGCCCATTGGCAGGCCACGGGCTTCGCGAACCTCATCGGTCACAGGCGTCATGCTCATGCCGAAAATTTCAACCGTGCCATCGGCCTGTTCCCGGCTCGGCAACTGGCTGAGCGCAGTATCATCAGGCCGGTCGCCCAGTTCGACGCGCAAGGTCCGCTCGTGCCCGTCACGCAGGATGCGGAACCGCACCTGGGTTCCAGCGGCGAGATCGCCAATACGGCGGGTCAAATCACGGGAGTTTTCGACGCTGTCGTCATTGACCTTGAGCACGATATCTTCGCGTTGGAAACCAGCCTGGTCGGCCGGTCCACCGGAGACGACCGAGCTGATAATCGCACCGGTAGACGCATCAAGCCCCATCGCGCTGGCGATATCCTCGGTGACATTCTGGATGCCGACACCGAGCCAGCCGCGTGACACATGGCCATTCTCGCGCAGCGAGGCGACAACACGCGCCGCAACATCAGACGGGATGGCGAAGCCGATCCCGACACTGCCGCCGGTTGGCGAGAAGATCTGCGAATTCACCCCGACGACCTTGCCGTCGAGACTGAAGGTCGGTCCGCCGGAATTGCCGCGATTGATCGGGGCGTCGATCTGGAGGAAATCATTATAGGTCGAATTGCCGATCTCGCGGCCCGTCGCCGAGATGATGCCGGCCGTCGCCGTGCCGCCGAGCCCGAAGGGATTGCCAACTGCGACGACCCAGTCGCCGACGCGGTAATGCGGCTGGTCCTCGAGAGTGACGAAAGGGAAGCTGATATCCTCATCGACCTTGAGCAGCGCCAGATCGGTCTGCGGATCGAGCCCGATCACGCGTGCCGGATAGGTCTCGCCGCCCGCCGTGCCGACCGTGATCTCGGTCGCACCGTCGACGACATGGTTATTGGTGACGAGATAGCCGTCAGCCGAAATGAAGAACCCCGAACCGAGCGATTGGCGCGGCTGGGCTGATTGCGGCGCGGCGCGACCGCCAAACTGGCGCTCCAGCCATTCGCGCATTTGCGGCGGCATGTTTTCGAGATCTGCGGTGCCACTGACGGCTTCCGGCATCGAACTGGCCTGGATCGTCACCACGGCCGGGCTGACATGCTCAATCAGATCAGCGAAGGACATCGGTGCGCCAGCCGGGATGGCGGCAGCAAAATGGGGTTCGGAAATTTCCTGCATCGCGTAGGCCGGGGCCACGGCGCGGTCGAGCAGCGATCCCGCAGCAAGCGCGGCGAGGACCAGAACTGAGACGCCGCCAAGGCGGCGCATTTTGGAAACTGACAACATGGGTAAGACAGACCTTTCTTGTTCGAGCCGGGGCCAGATTAGGCAGGTGCAAGCTGACCCCTGCGTGTCCCGAACATTACAATAACATTACAAACGGTAATTTGCCCGTCATGTTTCGCTGGACGCAATTTCTTCGCGAGTCTCGACCAGAACCGGCCCGTGAAGCGTCTTGTGGACCGGGCATTTATCGGCAATTTCCAGCAGGCGCTGGCGTTGGTCGACATCGAGATCACCTTCAAGGCGGATCGAGCGTTCAAAAATATCGATCTTGCCTTCATGCCCCTCGGCCGGCCCCTTATGGTGGCGCACGGTGACCGTGACGCGGTCCAGCGGCAAGGATTTGCGCGTCGCATACATGCGCAACGTGATCGAGGTGCAGCTCCCCAACGCGGCCTTGAGGAAATCATAAGGCGAGGGCCCGCGATCACCGCCACCGACATCGGCCGGCTCATCGGCCATCATGAGATGTGCGCCGCTGACGACATGATTCCCATACGGCCCCTCCCCGGTTTCCCGCACGACGACACCGCCCTCATCGGCCGGAGCGGGCGGCTTGGCGCGCATGTCCTCACCAATATAGCGCTGTGCCCAAGCGGCGATGACATCGGCCGCATGCGTCGCATCGGCGGGATCGCTGAGCAAATGGTCGGCGCCGTCGAGATCGAGATAGCTGCGCGAATGCCGGGCAGCGCGAAATAATCGGGTCGCATTCTCGACGCCAACGACATTGTCGGTCGGTGAATGGGCGACCAGCAAGGCTGGTTTGAGCGCCGCGACCGCGGCTTCCAGCGTGTGCCCTTCGAGATCATCGAGGAATTGCTTGCGGATGCAGAAGGGACGTCCGCCCAGCATCACCTCGGCCTCGCCCTTGCTTTCGATCTCGCCGATAGACGGATGAAAGGCGTGGCGGACATGCGAGGCATCGGCTGGAGCCGCCAGCGTCGCGATTGCCCGCACTGAAGGCAGCTGAGCCGCTGAAGCGATCACTGCCGCACCGCCGAGGCTGTGCCCGACCAACAGGGCGGGGGCTTGGTATTGCGCGGCAAGAAACTCGCCGGCCTTCACCAGGTCCTGGATATTGGAAGAAAAATTGGTGTTGGCGAAATCACCCGCTGACTGCCCCAGTCCGGTGAAATCGAATCGCAGCACCGCAAACCCGGCCTGCGCCAGGCGGCGCGAAATCCGGCTGGCGGCGTGGATATCCTTGGAACAGGAAAAACAATGGGCAAACAGCGCGTAGGCGCGCGGCGGGCCGTCGGGGAGTTCCAGCCTCGCAGCGAGCATCTCGCCCAAGGCTCCCGGAAATTCAACGCGCTCGGATTTGGCCATAAATCTCTCCCTGTCTCAGCCACACAGATAGGGAAGGCCGCCAGTAACGCCAAATCGATTACTGAGAGGGATTGGTCACGTCTTGTTGATCGACCTGTGGATCCGGGACGTCCTCATCCCCCTGCCAGACCCCGGCATCGCGCAGCGCCCGGGCCACTTCCGGCGGCATATAGCGTTCATCATGCTTGGCCAGCACGGTTTCCGCCTGGAAAACGCCATCCCCGCGGAACCGACCCTCGGCGATCACGCCCTGCCCTTCGCCGAACAGATCGGGCAGGATGCCGTGATAGATGACGGCGACACTCTCGACCCGGTCAGTGATGACAAACTGGACGCCATCGCTGGCACCGGGCCCTTCGATCGATCCTTCCAGCACCAGCCCGCCGACGCGAACCCGCTCACTCGTGGGCGGATGGTCGGCCGCGATCTCGCTAGGGCTGTAGAAGAACACCACGGCATCGCGCAGCGCAAACAGACCCAGCGAAACAGCCGCCGCCAGAACGATGCCGGCAACAGCGATAGTGGCGAGGCGGCGATTGCGATGGCGCATCAGATCGGGCTCCGGCGATCAAAGACGAGGGAGAGATTATTGGCCGGCATCTCGTGACGCTGCGGCCTCGCCCAGCCGGACGCCGCAAACAGGGCTTCGACATCGCTGCGTGCGCGCACGCCCCATGACGGGTTACGCGATTTGAGCGAGCGGTCGAACTCCAGATTGGACGCCGCCGTCGCCTCGCCTTCCAGATACGGACCGTAGAGATAGATCAACCCGTCATCCGCGATCAGCGCCTGGCTGGCATTGGCAATCGCCTCGGCGACCGTCCAAGGCGCAATATGGATCACGTTCAAACAGACCAGTGCGTCGAACCGGCCCAGCTGCTCTGCTGCTTCGGGACGTGTCAGATCAAGATCGAGAGCGGGCAGCATATTGGGTGCGGCTTCGGCGGCCCAGGCGTCTTGGCTCGCCCGCGAGGCGGCATCCGGATCGCTCGGCTGCCAGACGATATCGGGCCGGCGCTGGCACACCGCGACGGCATGCTCGCCCGTCCCGGACCCAATCTCCAGCACCCGGGCGCCGGGCGGCAGCAGGCCGGCAAGCTGATCGCCAATCGGATCGCGATTGCGCGCCGCGCTCGGCGAGAACAGCCGGGCGGCGTCTACAAGACGCGACTCGAGCGCGATCGGGGTTTTGGTCGCATCGGTCATGGGTGCGAAGTAGGGGGGAGCGGCCGCAATGGCAAGGCTGGCGCGCGCGGCGGGACGCTATGCCGCGGCAGCAACGCCGCGGCGGCGCAATAGCTCGGCCGCTTCGTCGCTGCCAGCTGCTTCGAGCAGATCAGCGACAATCGCCAACGATTCCTCGGCGCTGAGCCGACTTTGCCCCTCACTATTGGCGACCAGATCGACCAACATTTTGCCGGCACTCTGCATCCGATTTTCGACCTGCTCGTATATCCGCTTCTGGGCGCTGGCGATCGCGGCGGCATTGGCGTGTTCGCGGGCGCGGTGCAGAAAATACAACAGGCCGGTGGCGCGCTCGACAGCCGCAGTGGGCGGCAATTGGGCGGGGATCACCCGACCGCTCTTGCCGCGCCGCGGTTCGGGCAGTCCAGCGTCGAGCGCCAGCGGAACTTTTTCCATGACTTTTTCGACATTGGTTGAGGCTTCGGCCCGCAAACCAAACAGGGAGCGCCCCCAGCGGCCATCCTTACGGATGCCGAACTCCTGGACCATGCCCGTGGAATAACCGACATAGCGCTCGAATACTTTGAAATACTGCTCGGCTTCTTCGCGATTGCCCGGCGGTTGCTTGAGCTTCGCGGCGTAAAATCCGGTATCGGCCAGCACGGTATCGCCGATCGCTGCCAGTTCGGTTTTCGACACAACGAGATCGTCGGCACGGCGCCCGATCTTCTCCACGACACGGAAAATCTGCCAGGGCGATGTCAGCCGTCCCATCACGAGCAGCAAAATCCACACCGCCGATTCAGGTTCCTCGGCCATCAGGGCCTCGTGCTGGGCCCGGATATGCTCGCACAGGTCCGGATCGAGATCGTCGACCACAGCGGGGATCTCGGCCATCGAAAGGTCGATCCGCTCGCTGAATTTGAGTAGCACGATGGCGTCCTGCAGCATGGCGCGGCAATCAGGGCCGAAGCGCTTGTCGAGCGCGACCATATCTTTGGGGACACGGCCAGCCTTGGCGACGGCTTCAGCCAGCGCCGCCGCCGCTTGGGAGCGGAAATCATACCAGACCGGATCTGTGGCTGGCTTGCGGCATTTGCGCGCCTGTTCAACCAGCTCCTTGGCGATTTGTCGGCCGAGCCAACCCCACATCTTGCTGAGATCGTCCGGACTGAAGCGATATTTTGACGGTGGCACGGTGCCTGCTTCAGCCGTCAAGGGCCGCAAGGGGGCAAACAGATAGGCCTTGGCCAGATCGCCGGCCGCCTCGCCCATCAACGCTTCAAGTTCGTCGAACACGTCCAACAACAATTGGCCACTCGGGTCGGCTGCGGCCGCTGCCTTGGCCGAATTATACAACGCGCTGCGCATATGCGGCGGCATGCTGCGCCAGAGCGCCTCAAGCTGACTGCGTTGTCTCGGCGAAAGATTCGACATTCGTAAATACTGACCATGGTTAATGGACGCGAGTATTCAACAGTTCGGGTTAACGCCGCTTTAGCGTGCCGTGACTGGTAAAGTCAGCTTCACGCACAGCCCGCCAAGACCGGAGCGGGAGAGAATAACCTCGCCCTCATAAGCCTTTGCGAGATCGGACACGATGGCCAGGCCGAGACCGGAGCCAGGTGCTTTTTCATCGAGTCTCACCCCACGTTGCAAGGCCGCTTCGCACCCGGCTTCGTCCAGCCCCGGGCCATCATCTTCAATCAGGAGTTCGAGCCCGCGCTCCGTTCCCTGGCGCGCCGTCACCCGAACGCTCGACTTGGCCCATTTGCAGGCATTATCGAGCAGATTGCCGGCCATCTCCTCAAGATCCTGACGTTCACCGCGAAAATACAGGCCAGCGGCGAGTTCGGTTTCGATCGCAATCCCGCGTCGGGCATAGATTTTGGTCAGGGTGCGGGCGAGATCGCTGACGGTCGGTTCGACCTCGGTCCGCGCACCGATCGCCTTGGCATGGGCCGCCGCGCGGGCCCGCCTCAAATGATGGTCGACCTGCTCGGCCATGATCGCGGTCTGCCGGCCGACCAGATCGCCAAATCCGCCCCCCGCTTCGCGTGCCTCATTGGTCAGCACCGCAATCGGCGTCTTCAGTGCATGCGCCAGATTGCCGACATGGGTGCGCGAGCGCTCAACCAGCTCACGCGAATGATCGAGCATCGCATTGAGTTCGTCGGCCAGCGGTTGCAGCTCGATGGGAAACTGTCCATCGACGCGTTCGCTGCGCCCTTCACGGACATCGGCAATATTATTACGCATCCGAAGAACAGGCGCCAGACCGATTCGAACCTGAAAGAAGACACCCGCCGCAATCGCCGCCGCAAAGCCCAATAACAACACGGCCGACGTGATGGCAAAATTGCGAACTTCGCGATCCGCTGGCCGCCGGTCTTCGCCGGCCATCATGATCACAACCTGATCACGGTCGGGCAGCAGCACGGCTTGCGCGACGACGCGCAAGGGTTCGCCGGCCGGCCCCTTGGCCCGGCCGGTGACGATCTGACCGGGCGACGCCTGGGCGCGATTGCGCAATCCCTGGGACGCGGCCAGCGTCTCGTCCCACAAGGAGCGCGATACGATCAAGATACTGTCTTCGCCACTCTGGGCGGCGTCGACGATTTGCCAATAGCGGCCGGAGAAGACGCGGCCATAGGAGGGGTCGGAGGGGCGTCGCGCCAGGGCCACTTCACCGGTGGCGTCAGTCTCGGCCGCTGCGACCAAGGCGCCGACGATGCTGGTCAGCCTGTCATCCAGCGTGCCAATGACCGAGCGTTGATACATCGTCGTCAGCGCAATCGCGCCAACCAGTAGCAACGCCAAAGCCCAAGCGGCCGCGCCCGCAAACAGCCGGAAGGCGAGGGAGACGCGCGAGCTCACGAGACGGGCGGCGACACCGGTTCGACCAGGCGATAACCGAGGCCGCGAACCGTTTCAATCCGGTCCTGTCCGATTTTCTTGCGCAGGCGCCCGACAAAGACCTCGATCGTATTGCTGTCGCGGTCAAAGTCCTGGTCGTAAATATGCTCGACCAGCTCGGTGCGCGAGATGACGCGGTCCTGGTGGTGGGCCAGATAGCTCAGCATGCGGAATTCATGTGAAGTGACTTTCACCGGGCCACCATCGATGAAGACCCGCGCACCGCGCGTATCGATCGACAGGCCGCCGCATTCAATCGTCGAGGTCGAGTGGCCAGCCGCACGCCGGGTCAACGCCCGCAGCCGCGCCAGCAATTCCTCGGTGTGGAAAGGCTTGGTCAGATAATCATCGGCCCCGGCATCGAAACCGGCGACTTTTTCGCTCCAGCGGTCACGCGCCGTCAGGATCAGCACCGGGAAATCGCGGCCATCATTGCGCCAGCGCTCCAGAACACTCACCCCGTCCAGCTTGGGCAGACCGAGATCGAGCACCACGACATCATAGGGCTCGGTATCGCCGAGGAAATGGCCGTCCTCGCCGTCGAGCGCCGTGTCGACTGCGTAGCCGGTGTCTTCAAGCGCCCGGCAGAGCTGGCGATTGAGGTCCGGGTCGTCTTCAATGATCAGAGCGCGCATGATTTTTCCTATCGTTCCGACAGTATAGCGCCCGTACGGGCGTCTGCCACTACATCGATCCGGCGGCCATCGGCGGTCAGTATCTTGACGATATAGCGCGGCTGGCTGCCGCCCTCGAGTTCAGCATCAAGCACTTCCGCGTTGGGATAAAGCCGCCGCACATCGCCGATTACACGGATCGCCGGGACCAAATTGCCCTGCTCGCGCTGAACGCGGGCTTCGCCCGGCGTATAGCGGTCGCGCACATCGCGGCCCTGGGCCATTTCCAGGCCCGCCGCTTCGGCGTGCGTTACAGCGGGCACACCCAAGAGGGTGAAGGCTGCAGCAATTATGATCAGTGTTCTCAACATGGCACTCTATGTGACGCAGCCGCCCTGAACCCGGGCTGAACGACTGCCTTATCCTGCACTCATCTTCACACTACAGCCCTTTGCGCGGATCATAGCCCGAAGCCGGCGTCCAGGTCTGCAAAAACGCACGTAGCGCCTCATCGCCCGGCGGCAGCGCCACGACCAGCCGGACGATCTGATCGCCGCGCTTGCCCTTGCCACTGGCAAATCCCTTGCCACGCAGACGCAGCAGACTGCCACTGCTCGAGCCCGGCGGCACCTGCAGATCGACCGGACCGTCAATCGTCGGCACCCGCACTTTTGCGCCCAGCACCGCTTCCTTCAACGTCACCGGCAATTCCAGCCGGACATCATCGCCTTCGCGCGAAAAATGCCGGTGGTCGGCAATCTTGATCTCGATCAGTGCATCACCGGCTTGGCCACCCCCCGGCGGCGTCTCGCCCTGGCCGCGCAGCCGCAGCACCTGACCATCCGCCGCGCCAGATGGCACCGCGACCTCGACCGCCCGGCCGCCGGGCAGCTTCACCCGGTGCTTGCCGCCGCTCGCGGCTGCGAGGAAATCAATCGTCAGGGTCTGGCGCACATCGGCTCCCTTGTGTGGTGCCTCGCGGGTCTGGGCGGTGAACAGGTCGGAGAAAATATCGTCGAAGCCGCGATTGGTCTGCCGTGTCTGGCGAAAATTGAACGGTCCGCGCGCACCGCCGCCCATGCCCGCTCCCATACCATGGCCTGCACCCATACCGGGCCCGAAACCGGCGCGCTGGCCGGCATCATATTCGGCCCGCTTTTTCGGGTCAGACAGGGTTTTGAACGCCTGGGAGACGTTCTTGAAACGCTCTTCGGCCGCCTTGTTGTCGGGATTGGCGTCGGGGTGCAACGCCTTGGCCAATTTGCGATAGGCCTTGCGGATTTCGTCCGCCGTCGCCGTCTTCGCCACACCAAGGATTTTATATGGATCGTCCATGCCCACGCCATCAGCTTCGATCAGTGATCATGTAAGGGGCTTTGGCGCAGATCGCAAAGCACCGCTCACAGGCGCAGACGGCGGGAAATAGGGTCGAGGGCGAGCTATGCGCCAGTCATCCCTTTGGCCAAGCTTTCATTGAGCGATTTTATCAACGCGGCCTGCGCCACCATGGATGCGTCGAGCTCGCCCCTGTTGTGGAGCCAAACAGCGACTTCATGCCAATCATAAAGCGGGCTGCTGGTGGTAAAGCGCGCGACCGGGTGCGGGAAACCGGATCCGCGCTTGCCTAGGGCGTAGAGCGAGGGCGCCGCGCGCGACAGACCGGCACGTTCCGCAATCTCCGAAAGGCTGACCAGACAATCCGGCTCAACCCGCTCGATTTCAGCCCCCGTTTCGCAAACGTTTGCCAAGGCGGATTTGATGGCGTCTTCAAACGAGGCCGCCGCCCGGCAAAAAGCGAGGACATAAACGCCGCGTGTAAAAGCAATCGTGGCGTCGTCGCAGCCGGCCTCGAAGAAGCGGTCAATGCAGGCATCACTGTCAGGCTCAAGGCCGGACGCGATAATCGAGAATTCAAATTCACGCATCTACGCCTCCCGGCTTTGCGTGCCCGCATTTCTGGCCCAGTCGCCGGATGTGTCTGGCGTGATGCTCGGGCACTTTCGGTGTCGACCATATGTAAATCGTGCAGCCGGTCGCATCGTGTCGGGGACAGAGAAGCCTGCCCCAGGCATGCGCGCTCTTCCCGGTTGGTTCACAGACCCATCCCTGGGCCTCCAACTCGCCCAGAGCGGCCTCTATTGCCTTGTTGGGATGGCGCGGCCGCCTAGCCATCTGTCCAACCAGATATGCGCGATGTGTTTACAGTTGTCAACAATTTGATCTCCGACGACCAACACTAGTGTGTTCTCATATCACAACCTATGAGAGAATACATCGATGAACTGGGCCTCACAGCGCCAAGCTGCAACGCACCCAGCGCCCCGGCCCGGTCTGGGCTGAGATCTGCGCCACGCGCAGGTCGAGCGTCGGCGGCAGGCTTCCGAGCAGAGCCGTCAGATCGGCTTCGGTGATTGACCATTCCGGTGCCGTCGTCTCGACGGCCAAGACCGCCACATCATCGAGCAGGAGCTCCACCGCGTAGCGCTCCACCGCCTCGCCCAGTGGCACGTCGGCGGCGCGCCAGTCATCACCGCCGGTCCGCGTCCGGCGTATCCAGTTCACGGTTACCATGCCGCCAGCCCGCCGGGCGCTGACATGCACCGGTGCGAAGGGCCACAGATCGCGTTGCTCGCCCGTCACCGCCAGCGCCCCGGACTGGCTATCGTCCGCGGTGAGGCCGGACGCGACCGCGCGAACGCTCAGCGCGTTGCCGAATTCATGCTCGAGCAGGGGGAGAACGGCAAGCGCCTCGTCGAGCACAACACAGGCCGCACCGGCCAGCGCCCCATCGGCAAGCGTGCCACCCTGCCCGCGCAATAGACCTGAGAGGCGGTAGCGACGAACACCGGTCAGATCAGCGCTGGCGAACTGCACGACCTCCCAGTCATCATCACCGCGTGACACCGCCAGCCTGTTGGCACCGTTGAGCACGGCATCGCGTGTTGTGCTCGCCAATTCGCCGCCAGAGAGCTCGATCTCGACGCTGGCCGCCTCATCCCAATAGCCGGCTGGTCCCGGCGACAGATCACCAAGCAGCACCCCGAGCCGCGCCGGACGCCGCAGCTGGCAGCGCCGCTCCCGGCCACCCGCGACCTCGACAAACACATCCAGCACGCCCGGCCAGGGATCAGCGAAACCGGCCAGCAGGACACCGCCGCGCGGGCCGGCTTCCTGGCCGTTCAGCGGCAGGTCGAGCGCGATCAGCTGCGGCTGGGCCGGCGGCTGTAGCGCCGGCGTGCCCGCCCCCGCTGTCGAGCCTTGCCAGACACCGGCGCGAGCCCGTGGGGGCCGCAATCCGGCTTGCCGCGCGGTACCGCCATCCAGCGTCTCGGCACGCCAGAGCTGGCCGTCCAGGCTCACCCCATCGCCCGCTTCCAGCGCCAGCGCGGAGGGCGGCAGGTGCACAGCGAGCGAACCGGGGCGCGCCTCCAGCTCCGCCAAGGCGTCAATGCACCAGTCGCGTGCCAGCGACGGATCGGCCAGTACGGGTGCCGACAGGGCCGCCGCCTGCACGGTCTCAAACAGCCCTCGCGCGACAGCGTGACCGGGTCGGTATTCGGCGGCATCATCAATGAAATCGAGACTGAGTTCGCGCGGGCTATCGAAGACGGCCGGGTCGAGGCGTTCAATCGCCGGGCCCTGCTCCGGCTGCACCGGTTCGGCCAGCATCAGCTGCGCCATCGGCGTATCGGCGGAGGCGAAATGCAAAGCAGCAGCGCGCGGCAGGGCATCAATCCCGAGCACCTGGACCAGCGGTTCCAGCGCCGCGCGGGCCGTCACCGGTTGTGGCAGGACATAGCCCGAGATCAGATCATTCACAGCCGAAACATCGAGCTCCGCCAGCCCCGCCGCCACGCAGGTGTCCGCGATGATCGCCGACACCGGCACCAGACCGGCGCGACCATTGAGCCAATGCCCCAGCGTCCAATTGGCACCGTCGGCCCAGACATCGCTGCGCGCCGGAAAGTCTGGCCAGGGCCGCGCATCCCAAGCCCAGACATGGATGCGCCCCGGCGTCACCATCGGGCCGCCATAGACGGCGGAGACCGGATTGGCGTCTTCATCGCCCGACCAATGCCCGAGCATCGTCTCGAGATAACGCCGCTGCACCAGATCATCGCGCGCACCATCCGAGAACCAGGGCAGATGACTCTCCGAGCTCTTCGGATCGACGAAGACATTGGGCTGATTGCTGCCCCTGTTCACGGCTGGACAGCCGACTTCCGTCAACCAGATCGGCTTGGACTGGGCCACCCAGCCCGTCGCGGTTTCCAAACGCACGCCGCCGGGCCGGTCATGATGCGGCTGGGTCCACCAGCTGACCAGATCCTTGTAACGCCAGACCCAGTCCTCGCCATAGGCGCCATCGATGATCGGCGTGCGGGTCTGGGCGATGCGATCCGCTTCGGATGCGTAATACCAGTCGAAGCCTTCACCGGCGGTCATGTTGGCTGCGAGATAGGCCCGGTCATGCGGACCTGAGCCGAGCGCGGCATCGAGCTGTTCCGCCCCGTCGCGCCAGTCGGAGAGCGGCACATACCAGTCGATCGCCACCGCATCGATCGCCGCATCGCTCCACAGCGGATCGAGATGGAAGAGCCGCACGCCGCCGCCCGGCTGGTGACCGGAATACTCCGTCCAGTCAGCAGCATAAGAGATCTGCGTCGCAGGTCCCAGCAAGGTCCGCGCCTGACCCGCCAGCGTCTTCAGCGCAGCCACTGCGGGATAGCTGCCGCCAGCCCCGCGAACCGTCGTCAGCCCGACCAGTTCCGAGCCGATCAGAAAGCCATCGACCCCGCCCGCCGCCTGGGCCAAAGCCGCGCAATGCAGGATGAAACGGTTGAGCCCCCATTCGGCCGGCCCGGAATAGCTCACCGCCCCGCCGGAGACGGCATAATCGCTCGCCGTCGCGGTGCCGAGAAACGACGCGACTTGCGCCTCGGCGGCTGCGCTCTCGTCGACCGTGCCCGCAACCCCCGGCGCCGGATGGCAACTGATACGACCGCGCCAGGGAAATACCGCCTGCTCAGCCTCGCCCCATGGGTCGGGCCGGCCATTGCCGGCGGGGATATCCATCAGGATGAAGGGGTAGAGCGTCACGGAGAAGCCGCGCGCCTTGAGCTCGGCGATGGCGGCGATGATGCTGGCATCGTCCGGCGTGCCGCCATAGACGGGCCGGCCATCGACGCCGCTGATCAGATAAGCAGAAGCGCGGTCCTCGCCCGCGACCGACCAGACGAGCGGCCGTGTAACCTTGTCGCGCGTCTCGACGCCGGGACGGATCTGGCAGACACCGCAGCGCAAATCATCGCCGAACCAGGACACCACCAGCTGTACCGAACGGCATTGCGGCAAATCGCGCTCCAGATCGTCAATCGCAGCGATGAAATCACTGACGCCGCGCCCACTATTACGGTTCTCCGCCCGTTCACGCCCCGGCCCGAGCACGCGCATCACCGCCTCTGGCGCATAGGCAAATTCACCCGAGCCGGGGATCAGATTGACGCCGGCGACCCGGTCCTCCAGCTGCATGCCATCGCGCACCGGGCGGAAGATCTCGAAAGACAGATTGGGAATGCGGTGGCCGAACTCATCCAGCGGCAAATCCTCGAACACGACATAGGCCGTGCCGCGAAAGGCGGGTGCATCGCCGGCCTCCACCGCCTCGATCAGCGCATCCGGCAGCTGAGCGAGCCGGGATAGACCCGCATCGCCAGCGCCGCCGTGTCGAGCAAAGCCCCATTGGCCCAGACGCGCCCAATCCCGGCAATCTCGCCCTCACACAGCCCGACCGCGAAACTGATCGAATAGCTGTAATCGACCTGGCTCGGCCCGCCACCCTTGCCACCGCTCGACGTCTTGACCGCATGCTCGAGATAGCGCGAGGCCCAGATCACCTGACCGGCGATGCGCGCCCGCCCCCAGATCCGCGCCATCGGTGCCCCATCAGTCGAGGTCTGGATCGGGATTTCCGGCAGGCGCGGGCCTTCGCGGCGACCGCCGATCAGTGCGTTGACCGCCAAATTCGCCGCCGCATTGGCCAGCGCCGGCGCCGCCGCCTGCAAGGTCGAGAGCGCGGCGCGCCCGGCCGTCATCACCAATTGCGCCATCAGCTTGCCCCCTGCGGAAAGGCAAAGGCCGCCACCATCCGCCTCTGCCACCAGTGCGACAGCGAGGTCTCGGCCACGGCGCGGCCCCAATAGGCGTGGATGATCCCGGTCGGACCCGAGACGATGGCGCAATGCTTGGCCGGGCCTTTCAGATCGGGCCGGAACAACAGCACATCGCCCGGCTTCACGGCGCGAATATCGATCTCGACCAGATGCCGCATCGCCGCATCGAGCAGGGTTTCACTGCCGCAGCGCTCGGCCCAGTCCGGCGTATAGGGCGGCGGCGCTTCCGGCTCCTCGCCATAGAGCGCCCGCCAGATGCCACGCACCAGCCCCAGACAGTCACACCCCGCACCGAGACAACTGCCCTGGTGACGATAAGGCGTGCCGATCCAGCGCCGCGCCTCGATCAGCACGCGGCTGCGCAATTTCATTGTCCGTTTCACGAGTTCAGTCCTCTCGACCCGCCATCGCGGATCGCTTCGCTGGCGGCTGAGGCCTGCAACACGTCATTGCCGACCATGTGCGGGAAGCCGCGGAAATTGATGATGTTGGCGAAGCGGGCGCGGCAGGTGGCAAAGCGCCGGTCGCAACCGCTGGCAAAGTCCGGGTGATCCGGCGAAACGCCGCAACGCGCATCGCCCAGCGACGCGTCGCAGCGCCGCGTAAACACACGCCCCGTCACCCGCTCCAGCCGATGCGCCAGCCCCAGGAGCTCGGCCTCAAACCGCCCATCCCGCCGCCTCACCTCGCCCAGCTCGCCCACCGAGACCAGCACGCGCAAATCCGTGTCCGTCCAGTCCACCCGCCAGCACTCGACCCGCGCCGCGCCCCAAAGCCCCGCCGCCAGATCCGCCTCGGTCAGCACGGCGTCATCCAGCGCCCCCGCGAGATCGGCCTGCGCCGGCGCCAGCCCCAGCGCCGCCTCAATATCGGCACCGCCAAAGCCACTGCCCGCGCGGTAGGTGTGCCCGTCGAAGACGAGGTCGCGATCATGATCGGTAAAGCCGAACACGGCGGTATCCGCGCGCGTCACGCTCCAGCACCAGGCATGGGTCGTCACGCCGGCATCGAGGGATGCCTGCATTGCAGGTGGGATGGAGAGCATGAGGTTAGACCTTCAATGGCCATTCCCTTGTCATCCCTGACGGATGCCCGGACGCGAAGCGATCCGGGCGGAGATCAGGGACCCAGACCCGGCATCGCTGATCCAGCTTGGTGAAGGGCAAAATTTCACCGCCAGCCTGCTGACGCTCCAAGCGTCGGGCGTCTGGGTCCCTGATCTGCGGCCCGATCAAGTCGGGCCATCCGTCAGGGATGACAAGAATTTGGTTTTGTTAGAGAAAATTCCGGAGAGAGAACGCGGGGCGGCTACAACTTCAATTCCACCAGCGGCACACTGGGCGCATCACCGGCCCCAACCGCATCCAGCGCGATATCCAGCCGGTCGGTGTCGAAGCGCACAGCGCAATCAAAAGCGAAACCGGCGGTGATCTCGGCACCTTCAACAGGCGGCACCGCGAAGCTCACCAGCCCCGTAGCGTGATCAACGGCCACCGCCGCCGCCACCCCGTCGACCGCGACGGCCACGGTCTCGGCAACCGGCTTGGCAATCGTCCGCGTCCAGCTCTCACCGCCGCTGGCATAATGCTTCACCAGCTGGAACTCCGTCGCCACGCCATCGCCCGTCCCGATCAGCTGATCCAGCGCGCCCGGCACCTGTGACGGCGCACAAGACCGGTTATCAATCGGGTCGCGAAAGCGAAAACCGTGCAGCCGGCCACGCCGCGCCTCGAAGAAGGCGATCAGGGTGTGGAGGTCGTCGAGCGATTTGACGCCCGGGCCGGCATCCCAGTGGCGGACACTATCGGCCCAGGGCGAACTACGTTCCTCGCGGCCGGACAGGAGGGTGACGATTTCGGTGCGTCTTTGCGGGCCGCCGACTGCGCCGATGGCGACGGCGAAGGGGAAGCGGATATCGTGAAAAGCGGTCATAGATGGCGGCTCCCTTTAGCCACGGCGCGGGCGATGGCGCGGGAGATCCGCGCCGGTGATTGCTCGGCAGTGCGTTGGTCGCTGCCCGGCCCCAGCGTGAGATTGACGGTGATATTCGGTGCACCGCCGCCGATGTTGCCAGCGCCCGGCGGCGTGAAGAGTTCCGGTCCGCGCTCGCCGACCAGATAGGCCCCGCCCGGCGTCACCGGCCCGCCATCAGCGCGGGCGCCGAAGAAGGGCATGTTGGAGATCGCCGATTGGATCGCGCCGGAGAGCGGCTTTTCGATCAATTGCTCTGCGGCGAGCCGCGCCATGTCGCGCAAAATGCTTTCCGTCAGCCGCGAGAAGCTCGTCTCGCCAGAGCGGGCGGCGCGCTCGAAGGCGTGCTCGATGCTCTCCCCGGTGCGCGCAAAAGCGGCCTCGATGGCTTGGCTGGCCCGCGTAGCGGGGCCATCGGCGAGCGCGTCCAGGGCTTGGCCGGCCTTGTCGGTCTGGTCATTGATATCGCTCATGGGGTTTTGTCCGGATAATCAGCCATCAGGATTTGCAGCGCCCGGCGGCTCAGCGGCCGCGCATCGGCGGAGCCGACCACGGCGCGCCATTCGATCAGGCTCAGGCGCCAGAAGGCGGCCGGTGCTATCCCCAGCCGAGATGCGGCGCGCAGGGCGGCGGTCCAGTCGGGCCGGCTCATAGCGCCGTCTCGAAACAGGTCGAGATCGCCGCCGCAGCGGCGAGCGGATCAATCGGCGCCGCGCGCAATTGCGCCTCGGTGATGGTCGAGCCGCCGCCGCGCAGCAACACGCCCAGCACGGTCACCAGATTGCGGGCATCGACCCTCACCCCGTCCTCGAACAGCGCCTCGATCTCGGCCAGGGCGCCGAGGGTCAGGCATAAAGTGTGGGCGACGCCGCCGATATCGAGCGTGGTTTCGCCGCGTGCGCGATTGGCCATCACAGCGCTCCAAAGCTCAAGGCGCCAGCCGAAGCCAGCGTCATCGACCAAGCCGCCTCGCCATCATGGCGTCCGGAATAATCCAGCGCCGCGACGAGAAACGCGCCCTCGATCGTGCCGAAATCCGGGATGATCAATTGCCAGTCCCGCGCCGCCTGGTCGAAGAAGGCCTGCCTGACCTGTGCATCGCTGGCAGCATCGACAAACACGCCGGCACCAGAGACCGAGCAGGTCTTCACCCCCGCCCCCGCCAGCAATTCGCGCCAGCCTTCCGGACTGTCCGCCGTTGTGACATCGATGCTGCGGGCATTGAGCGAGATGGTCTTCATCCGCAGACCAGCGGCCGCCGCAAAGCTCTGCGGATCGCCGCCATCGCCGATTTTCAGGAGAATGTCCTTGCCGGACTGGATGGTCATGGGTTGGTCCTCCGGGGGTTGATTGGGAATTCAAAAAACTCAAAAACAAACACAAACACCTCTTCCCCCGGCCTTGTGCCGGGGCCTGCCGGAGCAGTGAGAGAAATCAC